>NZ_SZXD01000076.1:0-146324 GCF_005281115.1 Citrobacter sp. wls710 | reverse complement strand
CAGGTGTCTGGAAATATAGGGGCAAATCCAAGGCGCAATCCTCACCTGATGATGAACGTTACGTTTTTGCTTATACCGTGACTATCCGCAATTTGGGGCGAGCGCCTGTGCAGCTGTTGGGGCGTTATTGGTTGATCACTAATGGTCATGGCCGCGAAACCGAAGTTCAGGGCGAAGGTGTGGTTGGCGTTCAGCCCCATATCGAACCTGGCGAAGAGTATCAGTACACCAGCGGAGCGGTAATTGAAACACCGCTGGGCACCATGCAGGGTCATTACGAAATGATCGATGAACAAGGCATTGCCTTTACCATCGACATTCCCGTGTTTCGGCTCGCCGTTCCAACACTCATTCACTAAAACAATAACTATGGCGACATACCTTATTGGCGACGTTCACGGTTGTTACGATGAACTGATCGCCTTGCTGCACCAGGTAGACTTTAACCCCGAACAAGACACCCTCTGGCTCACCGGCGATCTGGTCGCGCGTGGGCCAGGCTCTCTGGACGTTTTACGCTACGTGAAATCGCTGGGCGATAGCGTGCGGTTAGTCCTTGGCAATCACGATCTGCACCTGCTGGCCGTGTTTGCTGGTATCAGCCGTAACAAACCGAAAGACCGGCTCACACCGCTGCTCGAAGCAGCGGATGCGGATGAGTTACTTAATTGGTTACGCCGCCAGCCGCTCTTGCAGATTGATGAAGAGAAGAAGCTGGTGATGGCGCATGCCGGCATTACCCCACAATGGGATCTGCAGACAGCGAGGAATTGCGCCCGCGATGTTGAAGCCGTATTGTCGAGCGACTCGTATCCCTTCTTCCTCGACGCCATGTATGGCGACATGCCAAACAACTGGACGCCGGAACTCACGGGGCTGGCGCGCCTGCGTTTTATTACCAACGCATTTACCCGTATGCGCTACTGCTTCCCCAACGGTCAGTTGGATATGTACAGCAAAGAGTCGCCAGAAGATGCGCCAGCCCCGCTGAAGCCCTGGTTTGCCATTCCTGGGCCTGTCAGTGAAGCCTATAGCATTGCTTTCGGGCACTGGGCATCGCTGGAGGGGAAAGGCACGCCTGAAGGTATCTACGCGCTGGATACGGGATGTTGCTGGGGGGGAGACCTCACCTGTCTGCGCTGGGAAGACAAACAGTACTTTGTGCAGCCATCAAATCGCCATCTGAATCTGGATCCCGGCGAAGCGGTCAACGCCTGATAGGTTTATGCCTGATGGCGCTACGCTTATCAGGCCTACATCTGGCACAATAGTAGGCCGGATAAGGCATTTCGCCGCCATCCGGCATTTACAGTATTAACGACGTTCAAGAATCTCGAAGCAGTAGCTGTGGGAGTTTTGCGCGTCGGCATCATGAAATTCGCTAAACACTGATTCCCAGTCGTCCGGTTCGTAGTCCGGGAAATGCGTATCCCCTTCAACTTCCGCATCAATGTGTGTCAGATACAGTTTTTGCGCTTTCGGCAGGAACTGCTCATACACGCGTCCACCGCCAATCACCATAATTTCAGGTTCATCGCCGCAGGCCGCTATTGCTTCATCAACAGACTTCACCCACTGCACACGATCGTCGGTGCCTGGCTTGCTGCTGATGACAATATTTTTACGCCCTGGCAACGGTCGCCCGATGGATTCCCAGGTATGGCGTCCCATGACAACCGGCTTGTTTAAGGTATTACGTTTAAACCAGGCGAGATCGGCAGGTAGGTTCCATGGCATGGCGTTTTCCATACCGATGACGCGATCTACCGCTAACGCCGCAATCAGACTGATCATTGAATGTTTCCCGGATACAAAAAAATTGTCGCCACTATACGGAAAGCGCAATCTTTCGTCGACTGGCGGAAAGAGGATGAGCATGAAAATTTTCCGTTCTGCTGGCGAACCGACCTATTTAAGGTGGTACGCCAGCATTACAGTAGTTCAAAAACAGTCAATTAGCAGTAAAGTTTGCAGAACATCACATTTTTTACTCTATGCTGACGGTTTCACTTCCGGCTCATCGGCGACGTCGCCCGTATGTTTACCTTCATCCGTGCCTTGCCAGCCATGGCGTTGAATTAACGATAAGTGTTGGCGATCTTCCGCAATAATTTCACTCAGCATTGCGCTGGTGCGTTTATAAACCGCTGCACGGGAAATCGCGTCATTTTCCCCTTTCACCATCTCCTCAACCATAAGCATATTGAAACGACGGAATACGTCGGCCCGCTCACGCGCTTCATAGCGCCCCAGCCCAAGCCCTTCCAGCGCCAGACGCCCGGTCTTCAGCGCGCCTTCAAAGGTTTCACGTTCCGGCATTTCCACCCCCGCCTGGCGCAGGCGAATGTAATGATCCACATCGCGCGCGCGGGCAATAATTTGCAGATGAGGGAAATGCTCCTTCACCATTTCGGTTAATTGCAGGCTGGTTTGCGGATCGTCAATGGCGTTAATAATGACTTCAGCTTTAGCCGCCCCGGCAGACTCCAGCAGATCCATCCGGGTCGCATCGCCATAGAAAACCTTCATGCCAAATTTACGTAGCGTTTCGATATGGTCCGGGTCATGATCAAGAACCACCATTTTGACGCCGCTCGACAACAGCAAACGACCGGTAATCTGACCAAATCGCCCAAACCCGGCGATGATCACTCGCGGTTGTTCTTCGTCGATTTCATCCGCTTCCCGCTCTTCACCGGTCGCTGATTTTTCCAGTCGCGTCAAAATCACCAGTAAAATTGGCGTCGCCGCCATCGACAGCGCCACCGCCAGGGTCAACGATTTCGCCCAATCAGGATCAAGCACGTCTGCCATTTGCGCCGCGCCAAACACCACGAAGGCAAATTCACTGCCCTGCCCTAATAATAAGGCAAACCAGCGACGTTGCTTATTCGGCACCTGCAACGGTTTCGCTATCAGCCACAGCATGACGGTTTTGATAACCAGGAAACCAACCAGCAAGATGATAATGCGCAAAGGGTTATCAATCAGCGTGCCAAAATCGATAGACATCCCCACGCCGATGAAGAACAGACCCAACAACAGCCCTTTGAACGGTTCAATATCGCTTTCCAGCGCGTGGCGATACTCAGAGCTGGCCAGCAGCACACCGGCCAGGAACGCCCCCATCGCCATCGACAGTCCAACCTCTTCCAACAGCAGACCGAAGCCAAAAACGAGGAACAGCGCGACGGCGCTAAACACTTCCCGCAAGCCTGAACGGGCGACAAAACGTAAGGCCGGACGCGTCACATAGCGGCCTAACAACACCACCAGCACCAGTGCGCCCGCAACCTTTAGCGCAGAGAGCGCAAACGCCCCAAGCGTTGTCGATGCGCCGCTCGCCGCGAGTAATGGGATCATCGCCACCAGTGGAATAGCGGCGATATCCTGGAACAGCAGCACGGCAAATGTGCTACGTCCGAGTTGCGACACCATCAGGTTACGTTCATTCATCGCCTGCATAGCGATGGCCGTGGAGGAAAGCGCCAGCGTCATGCCGATAAGTTCCGCTACCTGCCAGCGCAGGCCGAGGAACATACAGAACAGACCGATCAGCCCACCGCAAACCACCATTTGTAATGCACCACCGCCAAACACCGAGGCTCGCAGCTTCCACAAACGTTGCGGATCCAGTTCCAGGCCGATGACAAACAGCATCAGCACCACGCCGATCTCGGCAAAATGGAGGATTGATTCGGCATCGGTCACCAGCCTCAAACCCCAGGGTCCGATAATACATCCGGCGATAAGATACCCCAGCACCGATCCCAGCCCCAGCCGTACGGCGATGGGGACAATCAGCGCCGCCGAACCGAGGTAAATCAGCGCCTGTATTAGCGTATGACTATCCATGATGCACCTCCTGCCACTCCAGCAGACGCTGTTTATAGTGGCGCGCCTGCGCCTGCAGCGTTTCATCATCACAAATAAACGTACAGTGCATCGCAAACGGCGGCAGCCATTTGAGGCCGCAATATAAAGCCGTTGCCTGTAAGGGCTGGGAAAGTACATCAAAGCCAGGATGGGATCCGATATCAAAGTGGTTTTCACCGCCGCCAGTCGTCACAGCCCACAGCAGATGTTTACCGTGCAGCGCTGTTCCGCCATGGCCATAGGCCCAGCCGTGAGAGAGGACTTTATCCATCCACAATTTGAGTAACGGAGGCGTGCTATACCACTGCATAGGATGCTGCCAGATAATTAAATCAGCGCGTGCCAACGCATCCTGTTCAGCGGCAATATCGATATTGAAATCGGGGTAGAGCTGGTAGAGCGAGCGGATCTCCACGCCCTCCAGCGTCCTTGCCTGATCAAGCATCCGCTTATTCGCATGCGAATGCTGCGGATAGGGATGCGCATAAATGATGAGAATCATGATTAGCCTGTGTCACTGCATTATTGTAATAACAGTGAGTTTAGTCAGTTAATCCACAGGCTAACAGTCAATATTATTGAGTAGATAAATGGAAAAATCTGAGTTAGTTGTCCAGCTCACTCATATCTTTAACCTGGTCGCGGTTAATCTGCTCCGTCTTACCTGTTTGCGCATTTTTATATGACACCAGGCCAGTATCATCATCCACTTGCGGTTTGCCGTCGGTAACGATGGTTTTGCCATCGGTGGTTTTCACCGCCTGGTTTGAGGAACAACCAGCGACGGTAAACAGTGCTGCTGCGGTAAAAATAGAGGTGATCAGGATATGTTTTTGCATGGTGTTCTCCCTGCTTTTCAGTCGTTTTCAGTGATATATACATTAACTGTAGGCTAACTGACTGAGTTACAGGGAAAATACAGAACACTCCTAATAGTCTGCCCTGGTCACGGGCTTACTGCGAATCGTCATCTGACTGGTTTGAGACAACGTCAGACCGCGTGTTTCTGGTGCAAAAGCAATGGACACGAGCAGGCCAATCAGCGAAATTCCTGCCCCCATCAGCATGACATTACTGATGCCGTATTTGCTAATGAACACCGGTAGCGCCCAGGTGGAAACAATGGTCCCGATGCGGCTTAACGACATAATCACCCCGACGGCAGACGCGCGAATATCGGTAGGAAACAGTTCGTTAGGATATAGCCACTGCAGATTCCCCGGACCACCAGAGAAAAATGCGTATACGGCAAAGGCCAGCACCACCAGCCACGCCCCCATATCAGGAATTAACCCCAGTACGGCCAGCGCCAGCGTCATCATAATAAAGCTGCCAATCAACAGCGGTCGCCGCCCCGCGCTGTTGAGCCAGAACATCGGCGGAATACACCCCAGCATAAAGCACAAGCTAATCACCACGTTGCCCAACGCGGCGCTTTTCCCGGCGCCCAGTCCCAGTAGTCCAACAATCTGCGGACCAAAGGTGTAAATGGCGAACATCGGGATCACCTGACAGGTCCAGATGGCGGCAACAAACAGCACAAATGGGAAATGGCGGCGGTTAAACAGCTGGAGAAAACGCGTCTCCTGCGGCGCTTCTTCGTCGAACACCACCGGTTCGCCGAACAGCTTGATCATCATCGCCTCGCACTCTTTCACCCGCCCCTTACGCAGCAGCCAGCGCGGCGATTCAGGCAGGTCGAAGCGTCCAATCAGGATCAAAATACAGGGGATCACCGCGCTACCTAGCATCCAGCGCCATCCGCCCTCAACATCATACAAACAGTAACCGACCAGATCGGCACAGGTTGCGCCGACATACCACATAGCCGCGATAAAACCGATAGAGAAGGCACGCTGGCGGGTATTGGAAAATTCGGTAATCATCGAGGTGGCGATCGGGTAATCGGCGCCAATCACAATGCCGATCAGCACGCGCATCACCAACAGTTCAACGGGCGAGGTAACGAACATCGTCGCCGCCGATATCACGCCAATGGCGATGATATCGATAATAAACATTTTGCGCCGCCCGACCTTATCGGAAATGTAGCCAAACAGCGATGTACCAATAAACAGGCCAGCCAGTGTACCGGCCCCCAGCAGACCAATCCAGTCAGCATCCAGTTTCAATGCTGGCGTGAGCTGTTCCAGCGCCACGCCAATCATTACCAGCACATAACCATCCAGAAACGGCCCACCGCTTCCCCATAGCATTATCCGGCGATGAATAGAGGTAAATTTGATATCATCAAAGTTCCTGGGCTGCTGCATGGTGATGTCCTGTTTTATTTAACTTAATGCCTGATGGCGCGTAGCTTTAAGGCCTACGTACTATGCCTGTAGGCCGGATAAGGCGAAGCCACCATCCGGCACCAGGTTTAGCCGTAGCGGAACTCCACACCAAACGTCCCGCGTGGGTATTCCCATTTTTCCAGCGCCGTATCAAGGCCGAGGATCCGGCACGTTCCGCACTCCAGGCACCCGGCGTAATCAAAACGAACGCTGCCGTCGTCCTGCTTTTTATACAGTCCCGCCGGACAGGCCTTAATCAGCACCTCCAGCGCCTGTTTATCAGGATCGGTTTTGAGAATGATGTGCGGGCTGTCTTCATCCACATTGAACTTATTGACGCCCAGTTTGACGTCCACATTGACGGGAGATGTCATAATACGGTCACTCCTTTCAGGCCATCTTTCATCAGGTTGATGAAGCCCACTTTCTTCGCATGGCGCAGGATTTTTTTACGCATTGGCACCGGAGCGGAGCCATCCACGGTGAACAGGTCGCGCGCGATACTGACCGCCATTTCGGGATAAGCGGTAAACATGCGGGGATTATCAAGAAAAGCTGGCAGTTTCTGATACATGCGCATATCGCGCATCGGACCTTCGTCCAGATGCTGACGGTATTCCCCCAACGACTGCTTGCTAAAATCGTCACGCTTCATCGCCGAAAGCACCGTCTTCGCCGCCGCTTCGCCTGCGGATATGGCGAGATCCATACCACGGATGGTAAAGCCGAGGTTCATACACATGCCGGCAGCGTCTCCGGCAATCAGTACGCCATCGCCCACCAGTTCAGGCTGCATATTCATTCCCGCCTCGGGTACAACGTGTGCGGCATATTCCACCAGCTTGCCACCGGCGATCAACGGCGCAACTGCCGGATGCTGTTTGAAATCTTCCAGCATTTGCGGGACCGATTTTTTCGCGTCTTTCAGATGATGAAGTCCACAGACCAGCCCCAGGGAAAGGGTTGTTTCATTCGTATACAGGAAGCCACCGCCCATCAGACCATCGGTTGGCGCCCCGGCAAACAGACAGGCGGCACCTTCGTTGCCCTGTAACTGGAAACGATCTTCAATTACCGACTTAGGCAATTCGATCAGTTCCTTCACGCCGACAGCTACATGCGATGCCTCAACACGCTTTGCCATGCCCAGCTTTTCAGCCAGCAGAGAATTCACCCCATCAGCGAGAATTACGACTTTGGCTTCCAGAATATCGCCATCGGCTTCCACGCCCACGACTTTGCCATCACGCTGAACGACATTATCCACGCGAATACCGGTGATCAGTTGCGCCCCCGCCTCTTCGGCCTGCTCCATCAGCCAGGCGTCAAATTTACTGCGCAAAACGGAATAAGAAACTTGCGACGATGCGGCGTCCTCGCCGTTGCAATAATCCATCGTCATCGCCCCTTTTTCGGTCATAAAGGCGAGTTTTTCGTGGGTGATCATGCGTTCAATGGGGGCCTGATCCGCAAAGCCGGGAATGATGCGTTCCAGGCTATGTGCATACAAACGCCCACCGGTGACATTCTTCGCGCCAGCAGAATTGCCACGCTCGATAACCAGCACCTGTGCACCTTCGCGAGCAAGCACCAGCGCCGCAACCGAACCGGCCAGACCTGCACCCACGATGATGGCATCAAAGATATCTTCGGACATACGTACTCCTGTCAGCGGCAGGATACCTTCGTATCCTGCCCGAAATGGTTTATCGCGCTAAGGCAGCCGTCAGCGCAGGCAGGATCTTCAGCGCATCGCCAACGATGCCAAAATCCGCATACTGGAAGATTGGCGCGTTTTTATCTTTGTTGATGGCGAAAATCGTCTGCGCGCCGTTGGCACCAACCATATGTTGGATCTGCCCGGAGATCCCCACCGCCAGATACAGTTCAGGCTTGAGCATCAGGTTGGAGATACCGACGTAGCGCTCGTGCTCCATCCACTTCTCGTTTTCCGCCACCGGGCGAGAGCAGGCCAGCTCGGCGCCAATCGTCTGGCACAGCGCTTCGGCCAGCGAGATATTCTCTTTGCTGCCGATGCCACGTCCCACGCTGACCACCAGACGCGCTTTGTCGAGGTCAACGCTGTTGCTCTGACGCGCCTGGGTTGCGGTGCGGGTCACGTTAATGGCCGGAGCCTGCCACTGCACGGTATGCATCTCGCCGCTGCGAGAAGTGTCCGGGTCTTGTGCGTCAAACGTTCCGCTGCTAAGCGTGATCACGGCAAACGGCGAAGCGATGGTTTCCGCTCCTATCGCCAGACCGCCGTAGACCATATGTTTAACCGCCGCTTTTCCATCCTGCAGGGCGACTTCGCTGGCGTCGTTGGAAACCGCAGCCGACAAGCGAAAGCCCAGTTTTGCTGCCAAAAGCTTGCCTCGACGCGTATTCGGCAGCAGCACCGCGCCGCCCTCGCTATGCTGACGAATAGTCTCAGCCATCGCATCAGCGTAGTCTTCGATCATGCGGTCTTCTGGTTTGCCGCTGAGCAGCCAGACATGATCCGCGCCCAAATGACATGCTGTCGCGCTGTCCGCTTCGTTCAGTACGAACGCGTTAACTTTTTCACCTACAGCCTGCGCGCCACTCATCAGTTCGGGCAGACGAGAAGGGGTATCGCTGAATACCCAGACACTGGAAAATTTGTTCATAACATCCCCTGATAATTAAATGATTTTGCGCAGATTCTCGACAAACGCGGCGATTTGTTCTTCCCCGTCACCTTCAATCACCACACGCTGACGCTCGCGCTGCTTCGGTGCGGCAACCTGTTGTGCGGAATACGCAGGTACGCTGTTCAGCCCGATATCCGCAGGCGACCAGACCTGAACCGGTTTTTTCGCCGCGCCAAGAATGGCTTTCATCGAAGGGATTTGTGGGGTGTTGATGTCGGTGGAAACCGCGATCACCGCCGGGAGCGGGATGCTCAGCGTTTCAACTTCATCTTCCAGTTCGCGTTCTACCGTCAATGTGCTGTCGGTAAGAGAGAGGACCTTACTCACGCCGTTAATCGCCGGAACGTTCAGCGCTTCGCCCACCAGCAGACCAACCTGCTGAGCATAAAGATCGGAAGAACCGTCACCGCAAATAAGCAGATCGAAACCTGATTTTTGCGCGGCGGCAGCCAGCGCGCTGGCGGTTTGTTGCGGCAGCGCCTGCTCAAATTGATCGTCAATCACAACAATCAGTTCATCAGGGCCACGAGAGAGGACATCTTTGCGCCCTTTTGCATTGGTCAGCGCTTTGCCGCCAACGCTCATGGCGACAACCTGAGCGTCTCCCAACTGCTGTTTTAACTGGCAAGCAGCTTCAATTGCATTCAGATCATATTGGCTGATTTTGCCATCCGCTTTGCTGAAATCGAGTGTTCCATCAGCATTATTAATCGCAATATCCTGTTCATCAGGTACGCATTTGTAGCAAGTAATTATCTTCATTGCATCTCCAGAAATCATGAAGGAAACGTATTTATATCGGCGGTGTTAAATACAGATATCACGCTCTTTAATTCGGAAATAAAACATTAATCACCAATATTGAAAATGTCACACATTGATATTCGTAACTTTCAATAGTGTTACGCACCTCACCAATATTGAAAGAAATATGCCAAATATGAAAATTTTCAATATTGTTTGCTGGCTCAACAATATTGAACGCCAGACACTTAAAAAAGTTAAAAAATCAGCATCAACTAAATGATTTACAAAACAAAAATAAGAATTTAAACACAAAATAACCAGCACAAAAAAGTGTGACGAAGATAACAGAATCACCCGAAATGAATACCCATTATGAGTTACTCATTGAGGCGTCCCAGAGGTTAAAAACTTATCAACAAATCATTAATAATAAATAAACAAACGTTCATGGACTGGCACGCTAAATAAATTTCGTTTTCACACTGGAATTCACTTATGAAAAATGAAAAGAGAAAATCGGGAATTGAACCGAAGGTTTTTTTCCCGCCATTAATAATTGTCGGGATACTTTGCTGGCTAACAGTAAGAGATCTTGATGCCGCTAACGTCGTTATTAATGCGGTATTCAGTTATGTCACCAATGTCTGGGGTTGGGCATTTGAATGGTATATGGTCGTCATGCTCTTCGGCTGGTTCTGGCTGGTTTTTGGCCCCTATGCTAAAAAGAGATTAGGCGACGAAAAACCGGAGTTTAGTACCGCCAGCTGGATTTTCATGATGTTCGCCTCCTGTACATCCGCTGCAGTTCTGTTCTGGGGCTCTATTGAGATCTACTACTATATCTCCACCCCGCCGTTCGGTCTGGAACCAAATTCCACAGGCGCGAAAGAGATAGGTCTGGCGTACAGCCTGTTCCACTGGGGGCCATTGCCGTGGGCAACCTATAGCTTCCTTTCCGTGGCCTTCGCCTACTTCTTCTTTGTACGCAAGATGGATGTCATCCGCCCCAGCTCCACGCTGGTACCGTTAGTGGGCGAAAAGCATGCAAAAGGGCTGTTCGGCACCATCGTCGATAACTTCTACCTGGTGGCGCTGATCTTCGCGATGGGCACCAGCCTCGGTCTGGCTACCCCGCTGGTCACCGAGTGTATGCAATGGCTGTTCGGTATTCCGCATACGCTGCAATTGGATGCCATCATCATTACCTGCTGGATCATATTGAACGCTATTTGCGTGGCCTGCGGCCTGCAAAAAGGGGTCAGAATCGCCAGCGATGTGCGTAGCTACCTGAGCTTCCTGATGCTCGGCTGGGTGTTTATCGTCAGCGGCGCCAGCTTCATCATGAACTACTTCACCGATTCTGTAGGGATGCTGCTGATGCATCTGCCACGGATGCTGTTCTATACCGATGCCATCGGTAAAGGCGGCTTCCCGCAGGGCTGGACCGTTTTCTACTGGGCGTGGTGGGTTATTTACGCCATCCAGATGAGTATCTTCCTGGCCCGTATTTCTCGGGGTCGTACCGTACGTGAACTGTGCTTCGGGATGGTACTGGGCCTGACCGCGTCTACCTGGATCCTGTGGACTGTTCTTGGCAGTAACACGCTGCTGCTGATGGATAAAAACATCCTCAACATTCCGCAGTTGATTGAACAACACGGCGTGGCGCGCGCCATTATCGAAACCTGGGCCGCCTTGCCGCTCAGCACCGCCACCATGTGGGGTTTCTTTATCCTCTGCTTTATCGCCACCGTAACGCTGATTAACGCCTGCTCTTACACCCTGGCGATGTCGACCTGTCGCGAAGTTCGCGATGGTGAAGAGCCGCCGCTGCTGGTACGCATCGGCTGGTCCATTCTGGTCGGCATCATCGGTATCGTTCTGCTGGCGCTGGGCGGGCTGAAGCCCATTCAGACCGCGATTATCGCCGGAGGATGCCCGCTGTTCTTCGTCAACATTATGGTGACGCTGTCCTTTATTAAAGACGCCAAAGTGCACTGGAAAGACAAGTAATTCTAATTAACCCAATTGATCAAGAGGCTGAAAGATGGATTTCAACTTAAATGACGAGCAGGAACTGTTTGTCGCCGGTATTCGTGAACTGATGGCCAGTGAGAACTGGGAAGCTTATTTTGCCGAGTGCGATCGTGACAGCGTCTACCCTGAGCGTTTTGTAAAAGCGCTGGCGGATATGGGCATTGATAGCCTGCTGATCCCGGAGGAACACGGCGGTCTGGAAGCGGGTTTTGTTACCGTCGCCGCCGTCTGGATGGAGCTGGGACGTCTTGGCGCACCAACTTACGTGTTGTACCAATTACCGGGAGGTTTTAACACTTTCCTGCGAGAAGGGACTCAGGAGCAAATTGATAAGATCATGGCGTTCCAGGGCACCGGTAAGCAGATGTGGAACTCTGCTATCACCGAACCGGGAGCGGGATCGGATGTTGGTAGTCTGAAAACCACTTATACACGCAAAAATGGTAAGGTTTATCTTAATGGCAGTAAGTGCTTTATCACCAGTAGCGCCTATACCCCGTACATCGTGGTCATGGCGAGAGACGGTGCATCGCCGGATAAACCTGTTTACACCGAGTGGTTTGTTGACATGAGCAAAGCGGGTATCAAGGTCAATAAACTGGAGAAACTTGGTCTGCGCATGGATAGCTGCTGTGAAATCACCTTTGATGACGTTGAACTGGACGAAAAAGACATGTTCGGTCGGGAAGGTAACGGCTTCAACCGCGTGAAAGAAGAGTTTGACCATGAACGCTTCCTCGTCGCGCTGACCAACTACGGCACCGCAATGTGCGCTTTTGAAGACGCTGCGCGTTACGCGAATCAGCGCGTGCAGTTTGGTGAAACTATTGGCCGTTTCCAGCTGATTCAGGAGAAGTTTGCGCATATGGCGATCAAACTGAACTCCATGAAAAACATGCTGCTGGAAGCGGCGTGGAAAGCGGATAACGGCACTATTACCTCCGGCGACGCGGCTATGTGCAAATACTTCTGCGCCAACGCCGCGTTTGAAGTGGTAGACACCGCCATGCAGGTACTGGGAGGTGTTGGTATCGCGGGCAACCACCGCATCACGCGTTTCTGGCGTGACCTGCGCGTTGACCGTGTTTCTGGTGGTTCTGACGAAATGCAGATCCTGACGTTGGGTCGTGCGGTACTCAAGCAATACCGCTAATTCAGCACGATTCGTAGGCCGGATAAGGCGTTTACGCCGCCATCCGGCAACATGCCCGGTGGCGCCGTAGTTGCCGGGCCTACAAAAAATGCCAGGAGAAAAATGATGAATCATTTACCAATGCCAACCTTTGGCCCGCTTGCTGGAGTACGCGTTGTTTTTTCAGGAATCGAAATCGCCGGTCCGTTCGCCGGACAGATGTTCGCCGAATGGGGCGCCGAGGTTATCTGGATTGAAAACGTCGCATGGGCCGATACCATCCGCGTACAGCCTAACTACCCGCAGCTCTCACGCCGCAACCTGCACGCCCTGTCGCTGAATATTTTCAAAGATGAAGGTCGGGAAGCGTTTCTGAAACTGATGGAAACCACCGATATTTTCATTGAAGCCAGTAAAGGCCCGGCCTTTGCCCGCCGCGGTATTACTGATGAAGTGCTGTGGGAGCATAACCCGAAACTGGTCATTGCCCACCTTTCCGGCTTCGGCCAGTATGGTACCGAGGAGTACACCAATCTTCCGGCGTATAACACCATCGCGCAGGCATTCAGTGGTTATCTGATCCAAAACGGCGACGTTGATCAGCCGATGCCAGCCTTCCCGTATACCGCCGATTACTTCTCCGGGATGACCGCGACGACAGCTGCGCTGGCAGCCCTGCACAAAGTGCGCGAAACGGGTAAAGGTGAAAGCATTGATATCGCCATGTACGAAGTGATGCTGCGCATGGGTCAGTACTTCATGATGGACTACTTCAACGGCGGCGAAATCTGTCCACGTATGACGAAAGGGAAGGACCCCTACTACGCCGGCTGCGGCCTGTATAAATGCGCCGATGGTTACATCGTCATGGAGTTGGTCGGCATCACGCAAATCAACGAGTGCTTTAAAGATATTGGCCTTGCCCACATTCTCGGTACGCCGGAAGTTCCGGAAGGCACGCAGCTAATTCATCGCGTGGAATGCCCTTACGGCCCGCTCGTCGAAGAGAAACTGGACGCCTGGCTGGCAACACACACTATCGCCGAAGTTCAGGCGCGCTTTGCTGAGCTGAATATCGCCTGTGCAAAGGTGCTAACCATTCCAGAACTGGAAGGTAATCCGCAGTACGTTGCCCGCGAATCCATTACTCAGTGGCAAACAATGGACGGCCGCACCTGTAAAGGGCCGAACATCATGCCGAAATTTAAAAACAACCCGGGGAAAATCTGGCGTGGCATGCCCTCACACGGCATGGATACCGCCGCCATTCTGAAAAACATTGGTTATAGCGAAGCAGACATAAATGAGCTGGTCGGCAAAGGCCTGGCCAGGGTTGAGGAATAAACGCGACGCGCTAACCTGCTCGTTGGTTAGCGCTCACGCCTGATTTCAGTGGATAAAGCAATATGGATATCGTTGGCGGACAAAACTTACGTCAGATGTGGGACGACCTGGCCGAAGTGTACGGAGATAAAACGGCGTTAATTTTCGAATCCTGTGAGGGAATCGTTCGGCAGTTTAGCTATGCCTCGCTAAATGAAGAGATTAACCGCACGTCGAACCTTTTTCATTCCTTAGGGATCCGCAAGGGCGATAGAGTCGCACTGCATCTGGATAACTGTCCGGAATTCATCTTTTGCTGGTTTGGACTGGCAAAAATCGGCGCCATTATGGTGCCGATTAATGCCCGCTTACTGGGCGAAGAAAGTGCCTGGATCCTGCAAAACAGCCAGGTGAGCCTGCTGGTTACCAGCGTCCAGTTTTATCCTATGTACCGTGAAATACGCCAGGAAAATAGCACTCCGCTTAATCATATCTGTCTGATTGGCGAGCAGCTTCCGGCTGACGATGGCGTGAGCCACTTTTCCCAACTGCAAGCACGTCAGTCGGCCACGCTGTGCTATACGCCAGCGTTATCCACTGACGATACGGCGGAAATTTTGTTTACCTCCGGTACCACCTCGCGTCCAAAAGGGGTGGTTATTACCCACTATAATCTGCGTTTTGCGGGCTACTACTCTGCCTGGCAAATCGCCCTGCGCGATGATGACGTGTACATGACGGTGATGCCCGCTTTTCATATCGACTGTCAGTGTACCGCGGCAATGCCAGCCTTTTCCGCCGGCAGTACCTTTGTGCTGCTGGAAAAGTACAGCGCCCGAGCATTCTGGGGTCAGGTACGTAAATATCAGGCGACGGTGACCGAGTGCATCCCGATGATGATCCGCACGCTGATGGTCCAGCCCGCCGCGCCAACGGACAGGCAACATCATCTGCGTGAAGTGATGTTCTATCTCAATCTATCGGCGCAGGAAAAAGACGCCTTTACCGAACGCTTTGGCGTCAGGCTGCTGACCTCTTATGGTATGACTGAAACCATTGTCGGAATTATTGGCGACCGTCCAGGAGACAAACGACGCTGGCCTTCCATTGGTCGCGTGGGTTTTAGCTATGAAGCTGAAATTCGCGACGATCAAAATCGCCCGCTGCCCGCCGGAGAAATTGGCGAAATCTGTATTAAAGGCATCCCCGGCAAGACTATCTTCAAAGAGTATTACATGCAGCCGGAGGCAACCGCCAGGGCGCTGGAACCAGAGGGCTGGTTACATACCGGTGATTCGGGTTACCAGGATGAGGATGGCTATTTCTATTTTGTCGACAGACGCTGCAACATGATTAAACGCGGCGGGGAAAATGTCTCCTGCGTCGAGCTGGAAAATATTATTTCTGCACATCCGAAAATTCAGGACATTGTAGTGGTTGGTATTAAAGATGCGATCCGTGATGAAGCCATTAAAGCATTTATTGTCCTTAATGAAGGTGAAACATTAAGCGAGGCCGAGTTTTTCAGCTTCTGCGAAAACAATATGGCGAAATTCAAGGTTCCCTCTTTTATGGAGATCAGAACCGACCTGCCGCGCAATTGTTCAGGAAAAATAATCAAAAAAAATCTGAAATAAACCTTCCGGCAGGAATCCCTCCCGCCGGGAAACTATTTATCTGGAGATGAACTATGAGTGAATCATTACATCTGACCCGTAACGGCCCGATCCTGGAAATTACCCTCGACCGACCTAAAGCGAATGCCATTGATGCCAAAACCAGTTTTGCGATGGGTGAAGCTTTTCTTAATTTCCGTGACGACCCGGAATTACGCGTAGCAATCATTACCGGCGGCGGTGAGAAATTCTTTTCTGCTGGCTGGGACTTAAAAGCGGCAGCGGAAGGTGAAGCGCCGGATGCCGATTTTGGTCCCGGCGGCTTTGCCGGTTTAACCGAAATATTTGACCTCGATAAGCCGGTCATCGCCGCGGTGAACGGCTATGCGTTTGGCGGCGGTTTCGAACTGGCGCTGGCGGCAGACTTTATTGTCTGCGCCGAAAACGCCAGCTTCGCGCTGCCGGAAGCAAAGCTCGGCATCGTGCCTGACAGCGGCGGCGTTTTGCGCCTGCCTAAGCTGTTGCCACCAGCTATCGTCAACGAAATGGTAATGACCGGCAGACGAATGAGCGCCGAAGAAGCGCTGCGTTGGGGGATCGTGAACCGCGTTGTCAGCCAGAGCGAACTGATGGATAGCGCGCGCGAACTGGCGCAACAACTGGTCAATAGTGCTCCGCTGGCTATCGCGGCGCTGAAAGAGATTTATCGCGCGACCAGTGAAATGCCGGTTGAAGAAGGCTACCGCTACATCCGCAGCGGCGTGCTGAAGCATTATCCTTCGGTACTGCATTCAGAAGATGCGCTCGAAGGACCGCTGGCATTTGCCGAAAAACGCGATCCGGTGTGGAAAGGTCGTTAATGTGACTATGCCGGATGGCGTTTCGCTTATCCGGCCTACAACACATGCACAACCGTAGGCCGGATAAGGTGTTTACGCCGCCATCCGACAAAAAAAACCGAGGTAAAACCATGAGCTATTACGCCTTTGAAGGACTGATCCCGGTGGTGCACCCGGACGCGTTTGTCCATCCCAGCGCCGTGCTGATTGGCGATGTCATCGTGGGTGCTGGTGTTTATATTGGCCCACTCGCGTCATTGCGTGGGGATTATGGTCGCCTGATCCTGGAGGCAGGATCTAATCTGCAGGATGGCTGCATTATGCATGGCTACTGCGATACCGATACCATCGTGCATGAAAACGGCCATATCGGCCACGGCGCTATTTTACATGGGTGCGTGGTGGGACGGGACGCCCTGGTCGGCATGAACAGCGTCATTATGGACGGCACAGTGATTGGCGAAGAGAGCATTGTCGCCGCCATGAGTTTTGTCAAAGCCGGATTTCAGGGTGAGGCAAGGCAACTGCTGGTGGGTTCACCTGCGCGCGTACTACGCCAGGTCACAGACCAGGAGCTGCACTGGAAACGCCTCAACACCAAAGAATATCAGGATCTTGCGGTCCGCTGTCGAACAGGGTTATCTGAAACGAAGCCGTTAACGCAGGTCGAAGAAAACCGGCCGCGCCTGAAAGGCACGACGGACGTAAAGCCAAAATCAGCACAGTAATTGATGCCGGATGCGCTCACGCTTATCCGGCCTACGCGTCAATCACCGTTTATACAGCCATCAGGTAAACAGACAATTAGCGACGCATACTTTTTGACAGCATCATCTGCCATTTCTGCTCACGGTTAAGCTCTGTTGGAGGAACCGCTGACAGGCGCGGTGTTTTCGCCACGCTCACTTTTCTTTCCTGCAAATTATGATTCAATCGGCGATAGAGATGAGAATCAATACTCACGACTTTCACCAGACGCTGGCACTGACAGCCTCGTCCTGCAATCTGGTTAGGGATCATCTTCACTTCACAAACAATTTCCCCCACTTCTGACAGAATATAGGAGAGCGTATTAATTGCTTTGCAGTGTTCAATATCAAATTGACGGGAAATCTCCTTGGCAGTAATCCATCGGTCCTCTGCCATCATCCAGTCAGCAATTAACAAATAAAGCGGTCTTTCAACATATTTTTCACACATAAGCACACCATTTCACAAATTAAAAATCTGGCTACGGCCTGTCCAAATTAATAAAAACTAAGCCATATTAAAATTGTGGATATAAAGATAGTATGCGACTTGAATGTTGATTAGTGTGAGCAATATCGTGCTTATTACATTGAAAATGTGGTTACGGAAACGGACTTCTCCAGGAATGACCTGAAAGAGTAAAAAAAAACGGTTCCTATACAGGAACCGTTTGTAATTTATATTGCAGATCCAATTAACGGCAATATCACCGATATCTTCAGTTTATTACTTTTTGATCTGCGCGTGCATTTCCTGCACCGAGGTTACTTTCTCGGTAGCGTCCGCGTTCAGCGCCATCGCGGTGGCGAAGCCGCCGTTCAGTGTAGTGTCGTAGTGCACTTTGTACTGCAGCGCGCTGCGGCGAATCAGTTTGGAGTCTTCAATCGCCTGACGACCTGCGGTGGTGTTGATGATGTAGGTGTATTCGCCATTCTTGATACGGTCCTGAATGTGCGGACGACCTTCATGCACCTTGTTCACCAGACGCGGGTTGATACCGGCTTCGCCCAGCACAATCGCGGTACCGTGGGTGGCATCCAGCTCGAAGCCCTGTTTCAGCAGCTTAGCGGCCAGGTCAACCACGCGCTCTTTGTCACCTTCGCGAACGGAGAGCAGCGCACGGCCCTGTTTCTTCATGGTGGAGTTACTGCCCAGCTGTGCCTTGGCGAACGCTTCCGCGAAGGTACGGCCCACGCCCATCACTTCCCCGGTAGAACGCATTTCTGGCCCTAACAGCGGGTCTACGCCCGGGAATTTGTTGAACGGCAGCACCACTTCTTTCACCGAGTAGTACGGTGGAATAATTTCTTTGGTCACGCCCTGCTCGGTCAGCGATTTGCCGGCCATCACGCGCGCCGCCACTTTCGCCAGCGGTACGCCGGTGGCTTTGGAGACGAACGGTACGGTACGAGCCGCACGCGGGTTAACTTCAATCAGGTAGACTTCGTTGTCTTTCACCGCAAACTGCACGTTCATCAGGCCGCGCACCTGCAACTCGAAGGCCAGCTTCTGCACCTGCTGGCGCATCACATCCTGAATCTCCTGGCTCAGCGTGTAGGCTGGCAGGGAACAGGCGGAGTCGCCGGAGTGTACGCCCGCCTGCTCGATGTGTTCCATGATGCCGCCAATCAGCACCATTTCGCCGTCGCAGATGGCGTCAACGTCGACTTCAATCGCATCATCAAGGAAGCGGTCCAGCAGCACCGGCGCATCGTTAGACACGCTGACCGCAGTCTGGAAGTAGCGACGCAGGTCGGCTTCGTCATAGACGATTTCCATCGCGCGGCCGCCCAGTACGTAGGATGGGCGCACCACCAGCGGGTAACCAATCTCTTTCGCCTTCTCAACCGCTTGTTCAATGGCGGTGACGGTGGCGTTCGCCGGCTGCTTCAGCTTCAGACGGTCAACCGCGTGCTGGAAGCGTTCACGGTCTTCCGCGCGGTCGATGGCGTCCGGACTGGTGCCGATAACCGGTACGCCTGCGGCTTCCAGTTCACGCGCCAGCTTCAGCGGGGTCTGGCCGCCGTACTGCACGATGACGCCCTTCGGCTTCTCGATGCGCACGATTTCCAGCACGTCTTCCAGCGTGACCGGCTCGAAGTACAGACGGTCGGAAGTGTCGTAGTCGGTGGAGACGGTTTCCGGGTTACAGTTGACCATGATGGTCTCGTAGCCGTCTTCGCGCAGCGCCAGCGAGGCGTGTACGCAGCAGTAGTCAAATTCAATACCCTGACCGATACGGTTCGGGCCGCCGCCGAGGACCATGATTTTATCGCGGTCAACGGACGGGTTAGATTCGCACTCTTCTTCATAGGTGGAGTACATGTAGGCGGTATCGGTGGCGAATTCCGCCGCGCAGGTATCCACGCGCTTGTAGACCGGGTGCAGGTTGTACTGGTCGCGCAGCTTGCGGATTTCCGCTTCGCGCACGCCTGCCAGCTTCGCCAGGCGCGCATCGGCAAAACCTTTACGCTTCAGGTGGAACAGGAAGTCAGCGTTGAGGCCGTTAATGCCCACTTCCGCCACTTTCTCTTCCAGACGCACCAGCTCTTCAATCTGCACCAGGAACCAGCGGTCGATGTTGGTCAGGTTGAACACGCCGTCGACGGAGAGGCCCGCGCGGAACGCATCGGCGATGTACCAGATACGCTCAGCGCCCGCATCTTTCAGCTCGCGGCGGATTTTGGTCAGCGCTTCCGGGTCGTCGAGGCTCACTTTCGGGTCGAAGCCGGTGGCGCCCACTTCCAGGCCGCGCAGCGCTTTTTGCAGAGATTCCTGCTGGGTGCGGCCAATCGCCATCACTTCACCGACAGATTTCATCTGCGTGGTCAGACGGTCATTAGCGCCAGCGAATTTCTCGAAGTTGAAGCGTGGAATCTTGGTGACAACGTAGTCGATAGACGGCTCGAAGGAGGCCGGAGTACGCCCACCGGTGATGTCGTTCATCAGTTCGTCGAGGGTGTACCCCACCGCCAGTTTGGCCGCAACTTTGGCAATCGGGAAGCCGGTGGCTTTCGAGGCCAGCGCCGAGGAGCGGGAGACGCGCGGGTTCATTTCGATAACGATCAGACGACCGTCTTTCGGATTCACCGAGAACTGGACGTTAGAACCGCCGGTTTCAACGCCGATTTCACGCAGTACCGCCATCGAGGCGTTACGCATGATTTGGTATTCTTTGTCGGTCAGGGTCTGCGCCGGGGCCACGGTGATAGAGTCACCGGTGTGGATACCCATCGGATCGAAGTTTTCGATAGAGCAGACGATGATGCAGTTGTCGTTTTTATCACGCACCACTTCCATCTCGTACTCTTTCCAGCCGATCAGCGATTCATCAATCAGCAGCTCATTGGTTGGCGAGAGGTCCAGACCGCGTTCGCAGATTTCTTCGAACTCTTCACGGTTGTAAGCGATACCGCCGCCGGTGCCGCCCATGGTAAAGGACGGACGGATGATGCACGGGAAGCCTACATCAGCGGCAACCGCCAGCGCTTCTTCCATAGTGTGCGCGATACCGGAACGCGCGGTGTCGAGGCCGATTTTCTTCATTGCCACATCGAAGCGACGACGGTCTTCTGCTTTATCAATCGCATCGGCGGTCGCACCAATCATGGTCACGCCGAACTCTTCCAGTACGCCCTGACGCTCCAGCTCCAGCGCGCAGTTCAGCGCGGTCTGGCCGCCCATGGTCGGCAGCACCGCATCCGGACGCTCTTTTTCGATGATTTTGCGTACCACTTCCCAGTTAATCGGCTCGATGTAGGTCGCATCGGCCATTTCCGGGTCGGTCATGATGGTGGCCGGGTTGGAGTTCACCAGAATGACGCGGTAGCCCTCTTCGCGCAGCGCTTTACACGCCTGGGCACCGGAGTAGTCAAACTCACACGCCTGACCGATAACAATCGGGCCCGCGCCCAGAATCAGGATACTTTTTATGTCTGTACGTTTTGGCATGGCTCTTATTACTCCTGATTATTTCGCGGACTGACGGTATTGCTCAATAAGCTCGATAAAGTGGTCGAACAGCGGCGCCGCATCGTGCGGGCCTGGGCTCGCCTCTGGGTGGCCCTGGAAGCTGAACGCCGGTTTATCGGTACGGTGAATCCCTTGCAGGGTACCGTCGAACAGGGATTTGTGGGTCACGCGCAGGTTGGCTGGCAGCGAGTCTTCATCCACCGCAAAGCCGTGGTTCTGCGCGGTGATCATCACCACATTCTTATCCATGTCTTTCACCGGGTGGTTACCACCGTGGTGACCAAATTTCATCTTGATGGTCTTCGCACCGCTCGCCAGCGCCAGTAGCTGATGGCCGAGGCAGATGCCAAATACCGGAATGTCGGTCTGGAGGAATTTCTCAATCGCGTCGATGGCGTAGTCGCACGGTGCCGGGTCGCCAGGGCCGTTTGACAGGAACACGCCGTCCGGATTCATCGCCAGCACTTCTTCAGCGGAGGTTTTCGCCGGTACAACGGTCAGGCGGCAGCCGCGATCAACCAGCATGCGCAGGATGTTGCGCTTGGCGCCAAAATCGTAGGCCACCACGTGGAACGGCAGCTCTTCTGCGGACCTGGCTTCCGGCAGGTCCCCTGAAATCGTCCAGCTACCCTGCGTCCAGCTGTAGGATTCAGCCGTGGTCACTTCTTTTGCCAGGTCCATCCCATTTAAGCCCGGGAACGCTTTGGCTTTTTCTAAGGCCAGCGTAGCATCCAAGTTATCGCCTGCGATGATGCAGCCGTTCTGAGCGCCCTTCTCGCGCAGCAGTCGCGTCAGCTTACGGGTATCGATATCGGCAATCGCCACGATGTTATGGCGTTTGAGGTAAGAAGAGAGGTCTTCGGTATTGCGATAGTTGCTGGCAATCAGCGGCAGGTCGCGAATAACCAGACCCTGAGCGTGAACCTGAGAGGACTCTTCATCGGCGGCATTGGTGCCGACATTACCAATATGGGGATAAGTAAGAGTGACGATTTGGCGAGAATAGGAAGGATCAGTGAGGATTTCTTGATAACCGGTCATTGAAGTATTGAAAACGACTTCCCCAACCGCCGAACCTGTTGCCCCTATGGCCCGACCGTGAAACTGGGTTCCGTCTTCCAGAACCAATAGCGCTGACTTAATCAAAACACCCTCCAGAGAATATTCACTCACTTTATTTGCATATTAATTCATTAACACCTCATGAATCAATGCAAATTTGCTTACCTATGGATTTCTGGCAAACGGCGGCATTCTAGAGATAGCCCACGTAAAAGTCTACCCAAAAGGGTAATTTTTATTATTATTTTACGCCACTGGAATAAATCATTCGATTTAACAGGCAAAAAGATCATCTAACTCAGAGTGGAAAACGCTTGCGGTAAGTAAAGAGTGTAAAAACCGGAAGAGTGATAGAAAAAAGTGGACCATTTGGTCAAAATTCACATTGAGATAACAGAATAAAGCATAAAGACATAAACAAATACGCCATTAAACAAAAAAACCAAGTTAAATGCAAAAAATTAAAGGGCAATAAAATATTGCCCTATGTAATCAAATAATTATGATTACAATAACCACATCACGAAGGGTAATAAAATCTATAAACTGCGTAAATCAAGCACATCTTTCATATCAAAAAGACCGTTTGACTTAGATTTAAGCCAAACAGCCGATCTCACTGCGCCATTGGCAAACGTCATGCGACTGGATGCTTTATGGGTGATTTCAATACGCTCGCCAATATCAGCAAACATTGCGGTATGTTCGCCGACAATGTCACCGGCGCGTACGGTCGCAAAACCAATAGTGCCAGGCACACGCTCGCCGGTATAACCTTCGCGCGTGTAGACCGCACAGTCTTTCAGATCTTTATCCAACGCCCCGGCGATCGCCTCGCCCATTGCCAGCGCCGTCCCCGATGGGGCATCCACTTTGTGGCGGTGATGCGCTTCGATAATCTCAATATCGGTATAGTCCCCCATGACTTTTGCCGCTTTCTCCAGCAGCTTGAGCATGACGTTAACGCCGACGCTAAAGTTCGCAGCGAAAACGATAGCAATCTCCTGCGCAGCATCGCGAATAGCCTGCTTACCAGCATCATCAAACCCGGTGGTGCCAATCACCATCCCTTTACTGTGCTGGCGGCAAAACGCCAGATGTGCCAGCGTGCCTTCCGGGCGCGTGAAATCGATGAAAACATCGAAATCATCTTTCACCGCCTCAAGGCTGCTTTGTACGGTAACGCCTGTTTTCCCGGCTCCCGCTAACTCTCCGGCATCGCTTCCCAGTAAGGAAGAGCCTTCGCGCTCCAGCGCCGCGCCAAGCTGTACGCCATCCATGCCAAGTGTGGCCTGAATCAACTGACGCCCCATGCGTCCTCCGGCTCCCGCGATGGCAACGCGGATTTGTGCATCATGCATAGCTATTCTCTTTTGTTAATTTTGCGTAAATCGTTTTCAGAGTAACCAGCGCATCGCTGCGCCGCCAGCCGAAAACGTCGATAATTAGAATTTAATGATAAACAGCCAGAGATATCAGTAAAAGGCATGACGATCAGCAAAAACCACATGATTCTCTGACTACCAGCGCCGGCGGCAGGATAATACGTTTCGGCGGTTCGTCATTTCCCTGAATACGGCTATAAAGCAGCTCTCCAGCCTTACGACCTATCTCTTTTGCCGCCACCGACACGGTGGTAAGCGCAGGTTGTACCAGCGCCGCTTCGGTGATGTCATCAAACCCCACCAGCGCAAAATCCCGCCCAGGTTCCCGCCCCATTTTACGTAGCGCCTGCATAACCCCAAGCGCCACAATATCCTGATAACAAACGGCGGCGGTAATTTGCGGGTAACGCAGAAGAAGAGACTCCGCTACTTTTGCGCCGTCAATTTGGCTGGCCTGCGTAGCCACGATCCATTCTGGATTCGGCGATATTCCTTGTTCCAGCAATGTGCTGGTGAACCCACCGATACGCTGTATCCGACTGCCAGAACCAGGCCCCCCCCCAATAAACGCAATATTCTTGTGACCCATTCTGACTAAATGGGTGGTGGCCATTTGCGTACCGAGAAAGTTATCGGTTCCGACAAAATCAAAATCAGGATCGCTAAGGGGACGGACGACCATAATGGCGGGGATATTGCGCCTTTTCAGCGCCTCGAAGAAGGATGTCGGCGTCTCGCGCGCCGCGCAGAGCACCATGCCGCAGGCATTATTGCGCATCAAAGAATCGACAAATTTTTGCTGCCGTTCCCCTGACTCTTCGCTATTTGCCAGAAACAACAACAGATCATGTCGTTCCATCTCATGGCTTAGCCCTGCAGTCATCTCGCCGTAAAAAGGGTTAGTGATATCGTGGAGCAACAATCCAACCTGATTACTGCTCCGGTTACGCAGGTTAGCGGCGGTTTGATTATACACATAGCCAGCATCATCCAGCGCTTTAAGCACCCGGTCGCGTGTAGCCTGAGAAATTCGCCCCCGGTTACGCAATACCATCGACACGGTCGCCGTGGAGACTCCCGCGCGCTCAGCTACCTGCGCCAAAGTGACTGTGGTCATACCTGCTCCTGATTTTTTATCGAAGGTTAATCGAATAACCGAAATATCGCTTTTTTACGTGTGATTCACATCACGCTAACGCGCTTTTCACCGCTCTTGATTCTGAATATGGCGGGTTAATCGCGTTAACCACACTATGAAAATAAGGTTAATCGATTAATCTTAAATAAGCCAACACGGAGAAAGAAAATGACGACAACCTATAATAAATTCCCTGAGGTTAACGTTCAGGGATATGACGATCACGCCTGGCAGGGTTGGGCGGAGATCCATTCTGTGCTTAACACCAGGGTTTCTGCTGCAGCCAAAACCGTATTGATCGTGGATTGCTATCCGGGCGTGCGGCTTGAAGAACTGGAACAACAGCTTGTCACGACGTTAGATACCGCGCTGGTGCTGAATATTGAATCCGCCCGCCGAGATGAGCAGGCCCTGCATGAGTTACTGGCGCGTAACCTTACCGACGATCGCGTATTCGGCGTCCTTTCCTGCCATCACCTGGATGAGTTTTTTGATAGCGACAAGCTCAGTCAGCTCCGCCAACAGATTGATGCCGTTGCCGAAGGTCTGGTCGTGGTATACGGACCCGGCGCGACGCTGGCGCACCCGGGTGACGTACTGGTTTATGCCGATCTTCCGCGCTGGGAAATTCAGCAACGCATGCGCCATAACGGGCTGGGGAACTGGGGGGCGGAAAACCAGGATGAAGATATTCTTCGTCGGTACAAACGTGCCTTCTTCATTGAGTGGCGGGTATTCGACCGACACAAAACGCCGTTACTCAAACGCGTCGATTATTTGCTTGATACCACGGTAGAAAATCATCCCGCGATGGTCAGCGGCGACGCGTTTCGCGCCGGTCTGCAACAAACAACTCAACAACCGTTTCGCGTTGCCCCGTTCTTCGACCCAGGCGTTTGGGGCGGGCAATGGATGAAAAAACACTTCGATCTCGATCCCTCAGCCCCCAATTACGCGTGGTGTTTTGATTGCGTGCCCGAGGAAAACAGCCTGTTACTGCGTTTTGGCAACGTGCGGATCGAGATCCCCTCTCAGGATCTGGTGCTAACCTGTCCCCGCCCCCTGCTGGGCGAGAAAGTTCACGCACGTTTTGGTGCAGAATTCCCGATTCGTTTTGATTTCCTCGACACCATTGGCGGCCAGAATTTGAGCTTTCAGGTTCATCCGCTCACTGAGTACATTCAGCAGCAGTTTGGTATGCACTATACCCAGGATGAGAGCTATTACATTCTCGAAGCCGAGCCGAACGCCGTGGTGTATCTCGGCACCAAAACCGGGATCGCGCCGCAGGACATGCTCGACGATCTCCGAGCCGCGGGTCGTGGTGAAAAAACATTTGATGATGAACGATTCGTGAATCAGATCCCTGCGCATAAACACGATCACTTCCTGATCCCCGCCGGAACCGTTCACTGCTCGGGTGCAGGAACCATGGTGCTGGAGATCAGCGCAACGCCCTATATCTTCACCTTTAAACTGTGGGATTGGGGACGTTTAGGGTTAGACGGCTTACCGCGCCCGGTCCATCTGGATCACGGTCAGCAGGTGATTGACTGGCAGCGCGACACGCAATGGGTACACGACAACCTGGTCAACCGTATCGAGCCTATCGCTGAAGCAGAAGGTTGGCGGGAAGAAAGAACAGGAATGCACGAACGCGAGTTTATTGAAACGCGCCGCCATTGGTTTACGGCACCGGTCACGCACCATACCCATGGCGGCGTAAACGTCCTGAACCTGGTCGAAGGTGCGCAGGCCGTTGTTGAAAGCCCGAGCGGCGCATTTGCCCCGTTTGTCGTCAACTATGCAGAGACCTTTATTATCCCGGCCGCCGTTGGAGAATACCGTATTTCGCCGTTTGGCAAGGGTATCGGCCAGCAGCTCGCTACGATTAAAGCCTGGGTCAGAGGATAAGCGCATGATTAACGTTATTGTTGCCACCCATGGTCCCCTGGCAGAAGCGCTTCTCGCCAGCGGTCGTATGGTTTACGGAGAATTACCGCATGTTTACCCCGTCACGCTGAGTGAACAGGCGGGTATTGAAGGGTTTAAACAGACGTTTGCTCAGGTTCTCGCGAGCGCCGGGAAAGATGCTGACGGCGTACTGGTACTTTGTGACATGCAAAGCGGTACGCCGTGGAATGTCGCCTGCCATCATGCGTTTTCTGCACAAACGGTTCCCCCCGTTGCCGTCGTCGCGGGGGTCAATTTCCCGATGCTGTTACAAAGCGAGGAGATCTATCAATTAACGGATGTTCACGCCGCAGCCGTCGAGCTGTTGGCGTTGACGGTACCTACGCTGATTAAAGCCGCCCCGGTTTTATCCGTTCAGTCCGACGATTTTTAAAGGAAACCACTATGAGTATTTCTTTTGTACGTATCGATGACCGCGTAATCCATGGGCAGCTCGTGACACGTTGGGCCAAAGAGCTGCCCTGTGACGGGATTGTCGCGATAGACGACGCCGTCGCGGCCGACCCTCTGCTCTCTTCGGTAATGAAAGGTGCCGTGCAGGACACCAAAGTCTGGTTGTTTGATACGGCCACCGCGATTGAAAAACTGCCGAAAGTCATTGCCAGTGAGAAGCGTTATTTCGTCATTGGTAAATCACCCGTGACGCTGAAGCGCATTGAAGAAGCAGGCATTAGCCTAAAAAATGCCAACGGCAAGATTAATGTGGGTCCGATGAGCGCCCGTGCCGATACCACCACCATCGGCCCAAATCAGTCGGTGAATGGCGATGAAATCGCCGCCTTTGACTGGCTGACGCAGCATGGGCACCTGGTTGAGTTTCGCCTGGTCCCTGACGCCAGTTGCTACAGCTGGCAGGACGCACGTCAGAAGCTGAAATAAGGAGCGCACGATGATTATCGAAGCTACGTTGATTGGCATACTTTGCTACCTCGGCGCGCTCAGCAGCCCCTGGCTGCTGGGACTGACTGGCGGCTGGTATCTGATCACCCGTCCGCTGATTTCCGGAATGTTGGTCGGGATTATCCTTGGCGATATTAAAACGGGGATCATGATTGGCGTCGCGGTTCAGGCAGTGTATATCGCGATGGTTACACCTGGCGGTTCGATGCCCGCCGACCTCAACTTTGTTGCTTACCCGGCTATTGCTTTAGGGATCCTTTCCGGAAAGGGCCCCGAGGTCGCGGTCGCGCTGGCAGCCACCATCGGTATCGCCGGCACCATTTTGTTTAACGCGATGATGGTACTGAACTCCTTCTGGAATCACCGGGCAGATGTGGCGCTGGAGCGGGGCGACGAACGCGGTATTTACCTGAACAGCGCCATCTGGCCACAGGTGACAAACTTTGTCCTGCGTTTTGTACCGACCTTTATTGCGGTCTACTTCGGGGCGCAATATATCAGCGGTTTTATGGACAGTTTGCCGAAAATTGTTCTGTCGACGATGAACGTACTGGGAGGCATTTTACCCGCCGTCGGGATCGCGATTTTGCTTAAGCAGATTATCAAAAATTACACCATGCTGATCTACTTCCTCGTCGGTTTTGTCTGCATCGTCTTTTTAAAACTCAACATGGTCGCGCTAGTGATCGTCGGTTCGCTGTTGGCGTTGATCCATTACAACTACAAACCAGAACCGCCACAGACTACGCATGCAAAGTCGGTCGTTGATGATGAGGATGAATTCTGATGGAAGAACGTACACTTACGCGTAAAGATCTTCGCCGCTGCTGGCGCGCATGGATGATGCACAACTTGTCATCCATGAGCTTTGAACGTCTGGAATCTTTTGGCTTTTGCCTGAGTATGCTCCCGGTGGCGAAAAAGCTCTATCCCGACGCCGCCCAACGTACTGAAATGCTGCGCCGTCACGCCTCGTTTTATAATACGGAGCCGCAGATAGGCGCGATCGTTAATGGCATGGTACTGGGGCTGGAAGAGAAAAAAGCGAACGGTGAGCAGATCGATGGGGAAACGATTAATACCCTGAAGGTTGGACTGATGGGCCCTATAGCCGGGATTGGCGATTCGATGATCCCGGGCATGCTGATCCCTATCCTGCTCAGTATCGGTATGGCCCTGGCGGCTGGTGGTAACATTCTGGGACCGCTGTTTTATACCGTCGCCTGGCTGGCAATCATTATTCCCGGCTCATGGTTTTTGTTCCTCAAAGGCTACAAAATGGGATCCGGCTCGGTGGAAATGCTGGTGAGCAGCAAATCTGCCCGCCTGCGTGAAGCGTTATCACTATTGGGCGTGTTTGTTATGGGGGGCGTAGCGGCGAGCTACGTTAAACTTGGCACCGGGCTGGAATTTATCACCAAGGATGGGGTAAATATTCATGTGCAACAGATGCTGGACGGAATTTTCCCGCAGCTATTGCCGCTGATTGTTGTATTGGGCACGTGGTATCTGATGGCCAAGCGTGGCGTGTCGCCAGTAAAAGCGATGATTTTATTGTTGATACTGGCTGCGCTCGGCGTTGCGACAGGCCTGTTTGCAGGGTAGTGCCTGTCATTTGCCGGATGGCACATACGCTTATCCGGCCTACTCTACTGTACCGCGTTTTTCAGTTTGTAGGCCAGGCAAAATCAGAACCGGGGCTATGCCCCGGTTATTTTATGGATGGAAGTTTTGCCACAGCTCGGGGTGCCTGTCCGGGCGTGATATAAATTGAAAGCGCGCCGGGTCCTCGATGAATTGCTGGTAAACAGGCGCGGAAGTAATCGAGAATTCCGTATATTGTCGGGGCGTAACGGCGTGTAATCTCCCGGGTATGTACCGCGAATTATGCTGCCAGATAACATGGTTGCCCTGCAATAACGGGTACCACGCCAACCCTTTATGCGCGCGCACAGCCTCGTACTCAAAACCATATTCACGATCGCACCACGCACCAAAAGTTAACGGTATATTCGGATCTGCGGATATGGTCGCATGCCCCCAACCGGGCGGAACCAGCACTTTTTCACCGGGTCCGGCAATCACAGCAAAACAACGCCCAGGGTCGTCCTCGACATACTCCTGCATATAGATTATCGCTTTTCCCTGCCAGATTTCGTAAAGCTCTGGCGGGGACCAGCCGCTGTGCTGGCTGATACGATGAATATGCCCCTGGCTACGCACCGGCTCTTCCCCCAGCCGTCCCGCTGCATAAGTCACCACGCCAAACAACAGCATCCGCTTTTTCAGCTCTTCGCGATCCTGCATTCGTGCCACATCCATCGCAATGGCATACACCTCTTCCGGCCCCTCACAATGCGGATCGCGCAGTGAGGCGCGAATGTGATCGAGTCGGCGAATCTCCGGCATCGGCCCAGTGACTTCATCCCCATAGCTAAAGCCAAGCGGATGGTGATGAACCCTCATATCCAGGCCATAAGAATGCGCTAAGTCAGCCATTCTGTACCTCCTTCGCCTGAATCGTCTTATTTTCCTCAAAGACTCTTATTCTGAAGCCCCTGGTCAGCGCCGCATAATCATGGCCTGCAATCCCTGGCCATACGGCGAGCGCCGACAGAATCTCTTCCCCTGTGTTGATCAACCGGTGTGCGGTAAAACCGGGGATGATGTGGACGGATCCGGCGAATACCTTTTCCAGCCTCGCCTCACCCTGTTCAGTTTGCAACAGCAGCAACCCCGTGCCACGCAGACCAAAATAGACCTCACCCTGTTCGCGACGCGCATGGAAATGCCCACGGGTCATAAAATACTCGCGGCCGATCCGGCCAGGATAAAGATGGGTAACACCGGTGTAAAGTTCGCCTTCTGCGGGGGACGTATGCAACATCTCAACGTCATATACGACCTGCTCGCCTGACAGTTGCTGGCGGGCATTTTCATCGGCAAAAACGTCAGTAAGATCCTGAATGCGAGTGGATTTACGCAATAACGGGCCATCGGCTAATGCGCCGCTTGCCCACGCCACCTGCGGTGGCTGGATAAAAGAAAGGTTCATATGTGTCTCCGGCCCGAGGAGAACAACGGGATAAGATTAGCAGATTAATCGATTAACCTGCTAATTCTGTCTGCATATTGCGGGCCGGATCACAGCCTCAAGGTGCCAGCGCCAGCACCTCTGCCACCCACTGCTGGAACCCCTCAACGTCAAGATCCAGTGCAACCTGGGCATTTGCCGAATGCCCCAAATGCCCTTCAATATCCACCACCGTGGTGCCCGAGGTATATTCCCCCTGAGTTTCCACCGCTACGAAGCACGGCTGCAGGGTAAACAGTTCCGGGCGCACCAGCCAGGCAATCGCGCACAGGTCGTGCATCCGCAGTCCTGTATTCATACTGCCGCTGCGGTAATGGCTAAATAGCGCGTGCAGCATTTTTCCCGTCTGGTTAAGCTGAGGCAAGGTCGCCAGATAGTCCGGGGCGAGCATGGCCTGATTAGTGACATCCAGCCCACACATCACAATCTCCAGCCCGCTGTGGAAAACTTTCGCGGCGGCCTCAGGATCGATAGCAATATTAAACTCGGCGTTTGGCGTGAAGTTCCCGCGCCCGGCAGAACCGCCCATAATCACCAAACGGTGAATATTGAATACGCATTCAGGGTAATGAGTCAGCAGTAGCGCGATGTTGGTCAGCGGGCCAATCGCCACCAACGTCACGGGCTGCGGGGCATGCATCAGCGCGTCACGAATCGCCTGGAAGGCGGGTTTTGCCATCGCCTGGCGGTCATGTTCAACAAATTCATACCCTTCCATACCGGACTCGCCGTGCACGGAAGCGGCATCTCGCAGCGGCCGTACCAGTGGCATTGATGCCCCTTGCGCCAGCGGAATATCCGCATTCCAGAAATGCAGCAACTGCAACGCATTACGGGTAGTTTTTTCCACCGAAACGTTGCCTGCTACCGTGGTCATCAGTTGCAGATCCAGCTCAGGGGCAAACAGCGCGGCGGCAATAGCGGCGGCATCATCAATGCCGGGATCGGTATCAAGAATGATCGGTAAGCGCATGGTTTCTCCATAAAAAATGCCAGACGTTAAGTCTGGCATCTTCTCATAATCGTATCGTGAAAGACTTACTCTACTTCACGAACATCCACACGCAGCTCTTTAGGCACTTCGAAAACAATATTTTCTTCACGGCCTTCCAGCGGGATAGCTTCCCCACCGCCAAGCTCCTGCAGGCGAGCGATCACGTTTTGCACCAGGATATCCGGTGCCGAGGCTCCGGCCGTCACGCCCACACACTTCGCCTCTTTTACCCACGCTTCCTGGATATCGGTCGCATCGTCGATCAGATACGCCGCTTTCCCCATGCGCTGGGCCAGTTCAGCCAGACGGTTGGAGTTAGAGGAGTTTTTCGAGCCGACCACCAGCACCACATCAGCCTGTTCCGCCAGCGCGCGAACCGCTTCCTGACGGTTGGTGGTGGCATAACAGATATCGTCTTTGCGTGGCCCGACAATTTTCGGGAAGCGTTGACGCAGCGCGTCAATAACGTCAGAGGTGTCGTCAACGGAGAGCGTGGTTTGCGTCATGAAGGATAATTTTCCTTCATTTTTCACCTTCAGTTTCAGTACATCTTCCGGTGATTCAACCAGATACATTCCCCCTTGCGGGTTGCTGTACTGCCCCATCGTGCCTTCGACTTCCGGGTGCCCGGCGTGACCAATCAGAATTGACTCTTCACCGCGACGGCTGGCGCGCGCCACTTCCATATGCACTTTGGTGACTAACGGACAGGTGGCGTCGAAAACCGTGAGGTCACGGCCCTTGGCTTCGTTACGCACAGCCTGAGAAACGCCATGAGCGGAGAAAATTAGGATCGCGCCGTCCGGCACTTCACTGATTTGTTCAATGAAAATAGCGCCGCGCTCGCGCAGGCTATCCACCACATAGCGGTTATGCACCACCTCATGACGGACATAAATTGGCGCGCCATAAATAGCCAACGCGTTTTCTACAATGCTGATAGCGCGGTCTACGCCAGCGCAAAAACCGCGCGGGTTAGCCAACAGGATCTGCATTTTACGCCTCCAGTGCCGGTTCGACTTCCAGCACTTCAATATCAAAATGAACGGTATGCCCGGCCAACGGATGGTTGAAATCAACCGTGATCGAGTCACCGTTGATTTCACGAATCACACCTGGCATCTCACTGCCGTCCATTGCGGTAAAGAGCATGATAGCGCCAATTTCTGGCTCGCCCGCGTCCATAAATTCCCGACGCGAGAAATACTGAATTAAGTCCGGGCTTGACACGCCAAAGGCGGCATCCGGCTCCAGAGCAAAAGTGGTTTTATCACCCTCTTTTAGGCCCAGCAGGTGTTGTTCCAGTCCTTCAGACAGAGAACCATCGCCCAGGCGAAACAGCGCAGGCTTGCCGTTATTGCGGGTTGACTCTGCGGTGGAGCCATCGTCGAGCTTAAGGGTGAAGTGCACCAGCACCGCACTGTTACTCTGTACTGATTTAGACATGCAGGTTGCTCTTTAAAATTGCTGCCGCCTGTTTGCCCGGTGGCGCTACGCTTACCGGGCCTACAAGGTTCGCGATAGATTGTAAGCCGGATTAGCATAGCGCCATCCGGCATTTTTTTATGCGGCTTTTTTCTCTTTCGACGGTAAGAAGCCTTCGAGAACAATCAATGCCGCGCCGATACAGATTGCCGTATCAGCCAGGTTGAATGTCGCGAAATGCCAGTCACCGACGTAAAAGTCAATCATATCAACCACGAAGCCATGCCACAGGCGATCGAACAGATTGCCCAGCGCACCGCCAATGATTAACGCATATGCGATGTTGTTCAGCTTCTGCGTCGCCTTCGAGCGATACATCATCACCATCAGGATGACGCAGATACCAATAGCGATACCGGCAAAAAACCAACGTTGCCAGCCGCCGCTGTCGGCTAAGAAGCTAAACGCTGCGCCATAGTTTCGCGCGTAGTGCAGATTAAGCGACGGGAACAGCGATACCGTATCCCCCAGAGCAAAGTTCTGGAGGATCAGGTATTTGCTGCCTAAATCGATAATCAGCACGACTACCACCAGCCATAGCCAGCGTAGTCCTGTTGAACAAAGAGGCTTACTCATCAGGCAAACTTACGTTGTTCGCCATCACCGGCGATGTTGCTGACACAGCGTCCGCAGATATCTGCATGTTCCGCCACCTGGCCGACGTCGGTAGTGTAATGCCAGCAACGCGGACACTTCTCACCTTCGGCTTTGCTCAGTACGATTTTCAGACCTTTGAGCAATTCGCTCTGCTGAGCATCAGCTGGCGCCGCGGCATAGTCCGCAACGCTCGCGCCGGAGGTCAGCAGCACAAAGCGCAACTCTTCGCCGAGCGCGGTCAGTTTCGCCGCCAGTTCGGGTTCAGCGTACAGGGTGACTGCCGCTTCCAGAGAACCGCCGACTTTCTTATCCGCACGCGCTTGCTCGATAACCTTGTTCACTTCGCCGCGTACTTTCAGCAGCTCGTCCCAGAAGGTATCGTTCATCGCCTCGGTTTCGCCTAAGCCAAACAGGCCTTCGTACCATTCACCGGTAAAGACGTATTTTTCACGATCGCCCGGCAGGTAGCCCCAGATTTCATCAGCGGTGAAGGACATGATCGGCGCCATCCAGCGAACCAGCGCTTCTGCAATGTGGAACAGCGCAGTCTGGCAGCTACGACGCGCCACGCTGTCCGCTTTCGCGGTGTACTGGCGGTCTTTGATGATGTCGAGGTAGAACGAACCCATTTCGACGGAGCAGAAGCGCATCAGGCGCTGTACCACTTCGTGGAAGTCATAGGCTTCGTAAGCTTTCAGGATCTCTTCCTGGGCCGCTTGCGCACAACCTACCGCCCACCTGTCCAGCACCACCATCTCTTCCGGTTTCACCATGTCTTTTACTGGATCGAACCCGTTCAGGTTCGCCAGCAGGAAGCGCGCGGTGTTACGGATACGACGATAGCTGTCGGCTGCACGTTTCAGGATTTCGTCAGAAACCGCCATTTCACCGGTGTAATCGGTAGACGCGACCCACAGACGCAGAATATCCGCGCCGAGTTTGTTCATCACATCCTGCGGAGAAACGGTGTTACCGATAGACTTGGACATCTTACGGCCCTGACCATCCACGGTGAAACCGTGAGTCAGTACCTGGCGATAAGGTGCTTTGCCTTTCATGGCGGTGGAGATCATCAGAGAAGACATGAACCAGCCGCGGTGTTGGTCAGAGCCTTCCAGATACATATCCGCTGCGTGGCCAGCAAATTCAGGACGCACGTCCACAACGGATGAGTGGGTGGAACCAGAGTCAAACCATACGTCCAGCGTATCCGGGACTTTGACATACTGGTCTGCTTCATCGCCGAGGATATCTTTCGGATCGAGATCCCACCACGCCTGGATACCGTCAATTTCAACGCGTTTAGCCACTTCTTCCATCAGTTCGATAGCGCGCGGATGCAGCTCTTCGGTGTCTTTGTGAACGAACAGAGACATCGGCACACCCCACGTCCGCTGACGGGAGATACACCAGTCAGGACGATTGGCAACCATGGATTCAATACGCGCCTGGCCCCAGTCAGGGATCCACTGTACGCCTTTGATCTCTTTCAGAGACTGCGCGCGCAGGCCTTTCTGATCCATGCTGACGAACCACTGCGGGGTCGCACGGAAGATGATCGGCGTTTTATGGCGCCAGCAGCACGGATAGCTATGCTGCATCTTCTCGACGTGCAGCAACGCGCCTTTTTCGCTCAGCAGAGCGACAACAATATCGTTGGCTTTAAAGACGTTTACGCCGTCCAGGGTCGGGTAGGTGCCCGCCAGATAAGCGCCATCCGGACCAACCGGGTTCGCCACTTCCAGACCATATTTTTGACCGATGACATAGTCGTCCGGGCCGTGGCCAGGCGCGGTATGTACCGCCCCGGTACCCGCATCCAGCGTGACGTGATCGCCCAGAATCGCTGGCACGTCAAAACCCATAAACGGGTGGGTAAAGCGCAACAGTTCCAGCTCTGCGCCTTTAACGGTGCCCAGAATGGTGTAGTCAGCCGCGCCAATACGCTGCATGACGCTTTCAACCAGATCTTTCGCCAGAATCACGGCCTGGCCGTCGATCTGCACCAGCGCATAGTCAAAATCAGGCGCCAGGGAGATCGCGCGGTTCGCCGGCAACGTCCACGGGGTGGTGGTCCAGATAACCAGCGAGATCGGGCCGTTAACGTCAGAAACGGCAAATTTCGCTTTCACCGCGTCCTGATCGGCTGCGTGGAACGCCACGTCGATGGACGGGGAGGTTTTGTCATAATACTCAACTTCCGCTTCCGCCAGCGCGGAACGGCAGTCAACGCACCAGTGCACCGGCTTCGCACCTTTATGCAGGTGACCGTTGCCGATGATTTTACCCAGCGCGCGAATGATGTTGGCTTCGGTTTTGAAGTCCATGGTCAGGTACGGATGCGACCAATCGCCCAGCACGCCAAGACGGATAAAGTCTTTACGCTGACCGTCAACCTGTGTAGCAGCGTATTCACGGCATTTAGCGCGGAACTCAGCGGCGGTGAACTTCTCGCCCGGTTTGCCATATTCCTGCTCTACTTTCAGCTCGATCGGCAGACCGTGGCAGTCCCAGCCCGGAACGTAAGGCGAGTCATAGCCCGTGAGTCCTTTGGACTTCACGATAATGTCTTTCAGAATCTTGTTAACCGAGTGACCAATATGAATACTGCCATTCGCATAAGGAGGGCCATCATGCAGAATGAAGGTTTTTTTGCCTTTTTTGGCCGCACGAATGATGCCGTACAGGTCATCATCAGTCCAACGCGCCAGCATTCCCGGTTCGCGCTTGGCGAGATCGCCGCGCATCGGGAACCCTGTTTCCGGCAAATTCAGGGTTGATTTATAGTCACTCATCAGATTCTCGGTTCCGTATTTAAAACTCGTATAGGCATTAAGCCGGTTTTGTTAGCCCAAAAAAATCGCGGGCAGTCAACTCATCACGCGCAATCTGCGCTTTTAGTTCATCCAGCGAGGCAAATCGCTGCTCGCTGCGAATTTTTTTACGCAGCACTACATCTATATGGCGACCGTAGAGGTCCATTACAACGTCCAGTAGATGCACTTCCAACTGCTGACGTACGCCGGCTACCGTCGGGCGGGTGCCGATATTGGCAACGCCGGGAAAAGGTTTGTCACCCAGCCCCATCACTTCAACCGCATAAACCCCTTTCACCGGAGAAACCTGGCGACGAAGCGGTAAGTTTGCCGTCGGAAAACCAATGGTGCGTCCTAACTCGTCACCATGTACCACCCGTCCTGAGATGGTAAAAGGGTGCCCAAGCAGGCTTTCGGCCAACTGCAGGTTATCTTCAGCCAGCGCCTGACGTACCGCGGTGCTACTAATACGCACACCGCCTTCACAGAAGGTCTGGGTACTGGTGATATCAAAGCCATACTCAGCGCCCGCTTCCTGTAATAACAAGAAATCGCCCGCACGGCTAGCGCCAAAGCGGAAATCATCGCCCACGGCAAGGAATTGTACACCAAGGCGCTTAACCAGCAGATCGCTGATAAAATTCTGCGCCGTTAATGCCGCGAAGCGCCTGTCAAAACGCACGCACAGTACGTAATCTACGCCACACTCCGCCAGATAACGCAGTTTTTCTCGCAGGCGAGTAAGGCGCGCAGGCGACTTGTCCGTTGCAAACAGCTCTAATGGCTGTGGCTCGAAAATCATCACCATCACCGGCAAATTGCGTTTGCGCCCTTCTTCCCGTAAGCCCTGCAGCAACGCACGATGACCACGGTGCACGCCGTCGAAATTACCAATAGTCAGCACACACCCATGCGGGGCCTGACTGAGATTATGTATGCCTCGTATCAGCTTCATGTCTGGCTCAAAACAGTGAAAATCGTGAAAGTATACCCTGTACCGCGGTCAAGGTTAACCGGCGATTGTTTCTCCGAAACAGAAAGAGGATGGTTTTCATTGTTATGAAACAAATTGCAGACCTTTACGGGCAATCCAATGCAATTTTTCTCGTGGAAAAGCTGTATTCACGCCACGCAAGCTGGTAGAATCCTGCGCCATCACTACGCAACGAGTGCTGCAATTTAAACGGCGCTTATTTGCACAAATCCATTGACAAAAGAAGGCTAAAAGGGCATATTCCTCGGCCTTTGAATTGTCCATATAGAACACATTTGGGAGTTGGACCTTGGCTAATATCAAATCAGCTAAGAAGCGCGCCGTTCAGTCTGAAAAGGCCCGCAAGCACAACGCTAGCCGTCGCTCTATGATGCGTACTTTCATCAAGAAAGTATACGCAGCTATCGAAGCTGGCGACAAAGCTACTGCACTGAAAGCATTTAACGAAATGCAACCACTCGTGGACCGTCAGGCTGCTAAAGGTCTGATCCACAAAAACAAAGCTGCACGTCATAAAGCAAACCTGACTGCACAGATCAACAAACTGGCTTAATCGCCTGCTTGTTGTCGCTTTGTGAAAAAACCCGCGCAAGCGGGTTTTTTTATGTCTGTCGTTCAAGTCCACACTTTCTCCACAGCGGCCTGCTATCGCACCGTTCGTGCACTAGGCATGTTTAATCCCCTGTCCACCCACATCGCCATCAGGCAGATGAAAGTTATTTTCTTTCACTGTTTACTTTTTTTTATTTCATTACTGTCGAAATTGTGACCACCATAGCAAATAGTATCATTGCTCAACAAAAAACGAATAAACGCAATCCTGATGTGAGATTTGATAATTGATCGCCACGCCGGGGTTAACTACTTTTCATAAAACGTCTTTATCCCTATTTTACCTAAAGGTTAATTTTCCCCGGACAATAAAAAATAACGACAACCCTACTGCTTAGAAAGTAAAAGCTGTTTTTCTGGGCGTATCGCACCAATATCGGAGTTATCATTATGAGTTCTGTTATTGAGGATACCCAGTCTTGCGGGTCAACATCATTATCTTTACTACAGCGAATTAGCTACGGTTCTTTAGATGTAGCGGGAAATCTGCTGTACTGTTTCGGTTCAACATACATTCTATATTTCTACACAGACGTTGCCGGTATCAGCCTCGCCGTAGCGGGTGTCATCCTGCTGTTGGCGCGTATTGTTGATGGCGTAGATGCTCCAATCTGGGGGATCATCATCGACAAGACCCGTTCACGCTACGGTAAATGCCGTCCCTGGTTTTTATGGTTACCGCTGCCTTTTGCCGTATTCAGCGCGCTTTCATTTTGGTCTCCTGATATCAGTATGACCGGAAAAGCCATATATGCAGCAATATCCTACATGATAGCCAGTATTTTATTTACCGGACTTAACACCCCGCTCAGTGCAATATTGCCCTTAATGACCCTATCCCCCAAGGAACGGCTGGTCTTAAATTCCTGGAGAATGACCGGCGGGCAAATAGGGGTTTTATTAATGAACGCAACCGCCTTACCGTTAGTCGCTTTTTTAGGTAACGGTGATGACCATGCGGGTTTTATTTATACGGCAATTACATTTGCCATTATATCTTGCGCGCTAACGCTCTTTGCGTTTAAAAACATTCGTGAAATGGATGCGGATAAAATACAGCAAGAGCCAAGATTGCCGATGAAAAAAAGTTTCGCGGCTATGAAAGGCAACTGGCCATGGATCCTGATGGTGCTGGCTAATCTGATCTTCTGGGTAGCGCTTCAGCAGCGCTCAACGACCATTGTCTACTATCTGACCTACAACCTGGTTCGCAAAGATCTGGTCCCGCTAATCAACAGCCTGGCGACGATTCAGATCCTGTTTATCATCGCCATCCCTTTCTTTAGCAAATACCTCTCTAAAACCTGGATCTGGATCGGCGGTCTGCTGGTCGCTACGTTTGGCGGTGTGATGATGTGGCTGGCTGCGGATAACATTCCAATGCTGATTGCCGCCTGGGTTCTGGGCAATATCGGTAGCGGTATCGCCTGCTCAATGCCCTTCGCCATGCTCGGATTCGCCGTCGACTTTGGCGCATGGAAGACGGGTGTCAAAGCTACCGGCATTCTTATCGCCTTTGGCAGCACCTTCTGCATCAAAATGGGCAGTGGTCTCGGTACCGCTTTTGCCGCCTGGATCATGAACAGTTTTGGCTACGTCCCTAACCATGCGCAGAGCGCTACAGGCCTGGAAGGGATAACCTGGGCTTTTATCTGGGCGCCCGCCCTCCTCTTCACGCTCGCAGCAATCCCCCTGCTTTTCTTCCGTAAATATGAAGCCATGGAAGACGAGGTTCGCCGCGATCTGGAAACGATCAATCACTAACGTTCTTATCTTTACCAGCCAAATATGGGAGAAACCACCATGCCATTTTTGCAACAAGACCCGCATCGTCTGGTCTGGCAGCAAAACGATCGCTATTTATGGATTGAACCCTGGGGCGAGAACAGCCTGCGCGTGCGTAGCGGCCGTCATCTGCCGGTTATGAGAAATGAAGACTGGGCGCTAACGGAGCCGGTGGCGGAGAGCGCCTGCCATATCGTCTACGACCAAAAGCAGGCCACGCTGACTAACGGCAAGATTATCGCTATCGTCAATCAAAAGGGCCAAATCAGCTTTTACCGCCATCCCCATAAATGTTTACTACAGGAGTTCTGGCGTCTGCGGGGAGAAATCGGCGAGGACGAATCTTCACACGGCCAGTACGTCAGCGCACTTAACCTTGAGGGGCGCGAATTTCGCCCTATTCAGGGTGGAAAATATGCGATTAAAGCCCGTTTCGAAGCCGCCGAAGACGAAAAAATTTATGGCATGGGCCAGTATCAGCAAGCCAATCTGGATCTCAAAGGGTGCGTGCTTGAGCTGGCACAGCGTAATTCCCAGGCCTCAGTACCGTTCATGCTCTCCAGTCTGGGCTACGGTTTTTTATGGAACAACCCGGCCGTAGGCCGCGTAACCTTCGCCCACAACCTTACCGAATGGGAAGCTCAGGTCAGCGAACAACTGGACTACTGGATCACCGCAGGTGATACGCCAGCGGAAATCAGCCAGGCTTACGCGCTCGCAACCGGCACGCCGCCGATGATGCCGGATTACGCCATGGGTTTCTGGCAGTGCAAACTCCGTTATCGTACCCAGGAAGAACTGCTGGCGGTCGCCCGCGAGTATAAACAGCGCAATCTGCCCATTTCGGTTATCGTTATCGACTTCTTCCACTGGCCGAATCAAGGTGACTGGATGTTCGACCCGCGCGACTGGCCCGATCCCGACGCCATGATCGCCGAACTGAAATCACTGGGTATCGAGCTGATGGTGTCCGTCTGGCCAACGGTAGATAACCGCACCGAAAGCTATCGGGAGATGCGTGAAAACGGCTGGCTGGTGCAAACGGAGCGTGGCTTGCCGATCAATATGGATTTCCTCGGGAATACCACTTTCTTTGATGCCACCCATCCGGGCGCTCGCGACTATGTCTGGGGCAAAGCCAAGCGCAATTATTACGATAAAGGCGTGAAGCTGTTCTGGTTAGATGAGGCCGAGCCTGAATTCAGCGTTTACGACTACGACAACTATCGCTACCACGCCGGTCCGGTACTGGAAGTGGGCAATATCTACCCGCGGATGTATGCCAAAACCTTTTTTGACGGCATGAAAGCCGATGGCGAAGACAAGGTTATCAATCTGCTGCGCTGTGCCTGGGCGGGGAGTCAGAAATACGGCGCGCTGGTATGGTCAGGTGATATTCACTCCTCGTTTCGATCGCTGCGCAATCAGTTTGCCGCCGGACTCAATATGGGGATTGCGGGTATCCCGTGGTGGACCACGGATATTGGCGGTTTTCATGGCGGCAATATTCACGATCCACGCTTTCATGAACTGTTGATCCGCTGGTTTCAGTGGGGCGTCTTTAGCCCGGTGATGCGCCTGCACGGCAATCGCGATCCGCAAATTTTGCCTGAACAACCGTATCGGGATGGCATTGCTCAATGCCCGACTGGAGCACCGAATGAAGTCTGGAGCTATGGCGAAGACGTTTACGATCTATTAACGGGTTGCCTGGCCTTGCGTGAAAAGCTGAAACCCTACATCAAGGCGCTGATGGCAGAAACGCATGAGCGCAATGCGCCGGTGATGCGCACCCTGTTTTTTGAATTTCCTGAGCAGGCTAAAAGCTGGGAGATCGCCGACCAATACTGTTTTGGTCCCGATCTGCTGATTGCACCGGTGATGCATGAAGGCATGCGCGAGCGTGATGTCTGGCTACCGGAAGGGGAAAAGTGGACAGATCTTGCGACCGGGGAAAGCTATTCAGGAGGGCAGACGCTGCATTACGCTACGCCACTGAACAGAATTCCGGTATTTATTCGCGAAGGTGGGCAATACCGTAGCCTACTGAGGTTGTAGATTGATTCCGGCTGCGGTAATTGCCCGCAGCCGGAAGTCTTACCGTGTTGATGTCTACTGCAGCTTAAATAACGCCGAGTAGTCCGCATTACAAATACGCTGCACCGCCGGATGCTGGATCATCCTTTCCGCAAATATAGCGTGGTACTCCTCCATCACATTCTCCACGCGCCCAATCTCAACAATCGAATCATCGGCATAGAAGTTGTTCGAATAGAGCGTCGGGGCAACGAATATAGCGTTATGCGTTGCACCAAAAGCTTTCATCAGCGCTGCGTCATCAAACTCGCCGAGGATTTCAACGTTCAAGCCTTGTGAGTTAATCCAGTTCAACAGCTTACGACCGAGCATCGAACGACGTCCAGGAATCAGTAATCGACGCTCTTCCAGGCAGGCCGGAAACGGCTTCTCAGGCAAAGGCTGGGTGCACCAAAAACTCACGCCGCATTCGCCTATGCGCACCGAGAACAACCCTTCCTGTTGCGTAGAATCAATCGGACAGTCAGAGATAATCATATCCAGCTTATGCTGGCTGAGTTGATCCAGCAGCATCTCGTGCGTTGATTCAAAACAACGCAGATGGATTTGTTCATCTTCCACCACCGCGGCATCCAACACACGGCTGACCAGCTGTTTGGATAGTGCATCCGCCACACCGACATCAAACAACAAGTTAGACTCTTTGCGGTAGTTCACGATATCCAGCATTTCCTGGCTTAACGTGAACATTTTATCCGCATAACGAAAGACTAACTCGCCCAACTCGCTTGGCTCCAGCCCACGCCCCTTCCGCTTGAACAACTTTCCCTGTAAACGTTCTTCAAGCGCTTTGATCTGCCCGGTAATGGTCTGCGGTGTCAGATAAAGCGCTTCTGCTGCACCAACCACCGAACCTTCTTTATAAACATGCCAAAAGTAATACAGGTGGTTGTAATTTATATGAGACATACTCTCTCCCTGAAAATTGTCACGAAAGGGTTATCCTGTCAGGCGGATGCGTTTAACCGGGTGCGTAACCAGCAGTAACCAATTACCGCCGACAGCAAGGAGCCAATCAGGATCCCCAGTTTCGCCCAGTTAATCAGCTCAGGATCGACATTACCAAACGCCAGGCTGGCGATGAAAATCGACATCGTAAAGCCAATACCGCACAGAATCCCGACCGCCATGATCTGCTGGAAATTCGTTCCTTCAGGTAATTGCGCCAGCTTTAAGCGTAACGCCAGCCAGCAAAACAGGCTGATACCCAGAGGTTTACCAATCAACAGACCTGCAATAATCCCCAACGGTAATACAGAGGTCAGTCCATCAATAGTGACGCCCTGCAGTGAAACGCCTGCGTTGGCGAAGGCAAACAGCGGCAGGATCAGGTATGCCACCCACGGATGCAAAACATGCTCCAGACGCTTTGCTGGTGAACGTCCGTGTTTTTCCTTTAACGGAATGAAGAAACCGACGATCACGCCAGCCAGCGTCGCATGCACGCCGGACTTCAGTACCGCAGTCCATAGCACCACGCCCACCAGAATATAAATTCCGGTACGTCTCACGCCACATAGATTCAAGGCCGCCAGGACAAGAATGGCGCACGCAGCAACGCCCAGCGACAGCAGCGAGAGATCGCTGGTGTAGAACAGCGCAATGATCACGATAGCGCCAAGATCATCGATAATCGCCAGCGCCATGAGGAAGATTTTCAGCGCCAACGGAACACGACTGCCCAACAGTGCCAGCACGCCTAATGCAAAAGCGATATCCGTTGCAGCCGGGATCGCCCACCCTTCACGAGTGATAGGGTCAGCATAGTTAAATGCCAGATACAGCAGCGCCGGGACAATCATCCCCCCGATAGCGGCAATGATCGGAAATGCAGCCTGACGCAGACTGGCCAGCGACCCCTGCATTAACTCGCGCTTTACCTCCAGACCAATCAACAGGAAGAACACCGCCATCAACGCGTCATTGATCCACAGCAGCATATTTTTGTTGATCTCAAGCGCGCCAACCCGCAGTTGAACGGGCGTTTCCAGAAAGGCGTGGTACCATCCACTGGTGATCCCGATATTTGCCATCAACATAGCGACGACGGCTGCGATGATCAGGATGATGCCCCCCGAGGCGTCACTACTAAAAAAACGATGCAGATGTTTCACTTTTATTCTCTCTATTAGGTGAATACTTCGTAAATACTATCTTACACCCTCAAAAAGCTCGTTAAAATTAGATTATTTATGATGAATGATTCGGTTTTTACGATCCAATAAATTAAAGTCGACAAAGATTTTCCGAACGGAAAACAGAAATAAAAAAGCCTGAAACATTTCAGTCCCAGGCTTTTAATCGAAGATTTCTGAGTCGAGAATTAGCGCGTCAGATCGTCAAAGAATTTCTTCACACCGTCGAAGAAACTTTTGGAACGCGGGCTGTTGTTTTCTCCGGTGGGACCGCCGAAGCTTTCCTGCAGATCTTTCAGCAGTTGCTTCTGCTTGTCATTCAGACCAACCGGGGTTTCAACAACTACACGACACAGCAGATCGCCCTGAGCGCCACCGCGAACCGACTTCACGCCTTTCCCGCGCATGCGGAACAGTTTGCCGGTCTGCGTTTCGCCCGGAATTTTTAACTTCACGCGACCGTCCAGCGTTGGGACTTCAATCTCGCCGCCCAGCGCTGCCATCGCAAAGTTAATCGGCACTTCACAGTACAGGTTGTTGCCTTCACGCTCAAAAATTGGGTGCTGTTTTACCTGCACCTGAACGTATAAATCGCCTGCTGGCGCGCCATGCTCACCGGCTTCACCTTCGCCAGACAGACGAATACGATCGCCAGTGTCAACGCCTGCCGGGATTTTAACGGACAGCGTTTTGCTTTTCTCAACGCGACCATGACCGTGGCATTTATTGCACGGATCTTTAATCAGCGTACCGCGCCCCTGACAATGTGGACAGGTCTGCTGTACGGCAAAAAAGCCCTGGCGCATCTGCACCTGGCCGGAACCGTGACAGGTTGGACAGGTCTGCGGTTGAGTACCTGCCTTCGCACCGCTGCCATGGCAGACGTCACACTCTTCCAGCGTCGGAATACGGATCTCTTTGGTGACGCCACGCACGGCTTCTTCCAGAGTGAGATCCATGTTGTAACGTAAATCAGCACCACGTGAGGCGCGCTGACGACCACGACCGCCGCCAAAGATATCGCCAAACACGTCACCAAAGATATCGCTGAAGTCAGCCCCGCCGCCAAAACCGCCGCCGCCGCCCATACCGCCTTGCTCAAACGCGGCATGACCGTACTGATCGTAAGCCGCGCGTTTTTGCGCATCGGTCAGGATCTCGTAGGCTTCTTTGATCTCTTTGAACTTGGCTTCGGCCTCTTTATCACCCTGGTTACGGTCCGGGTGATATTTCATGGCCAGGCGCTTGTAGGCCTTTTTGATTTCACGCTCTTCCGCTGATTTGGAAACGCCTAAAATCTCGTAATAGTCTTGCTTAGCCATCTCTTTTTATCTGCCCCTAACATGCGTGCACGGGCGGAGAGGAAACCTCTTCGCCCGTGCCAGTAATTACCCGTTCAAAGGGCGATTATTTTTTGTCTTTCACTTCTTCAAACTCAGCGTCGACAACGTCGTCATCTTTCGCGTTGTTTGCAGAAGCATCAGCGCCTGCTGCACCAGTCTGCTGCTGTGCGTGCTGCTGCTGAGCGATTTCCATCAGTTTCTGGGAAACCTGTGCCAGCGCCTGCATTTTCGCTTCGATATCCGCTTTGTCTTCGCCTTTCAGAGAAGTTTCCAGCGCGGTCAGTGCAGACTCGATGGCAGTTTTGTCGTCAGCCGGCAGTTGGTCGCCAGCTTCTTCAACCTGCTTACGAGTGCTGTGCAGCAGATGGTCACCCTGGTTACGGGTCTGAACCAGCTCTTCAAACTTACGGTCAGATTCTGCGTTCGCTTCTGCTTCGCGAACCATTTTCTGGATTTCTTCTTCGTTCAGACCAGAAGAAGCCTTGATGGTGATCTTCTGCTCTTTACCGCTGTTTTTATCTTTCGCGGAAACGTGCAGGATACCGTCGGCATCGATGTCAAAAGTTACTTCGATCTGCGGCATACCGCGCGGAGCCGGGCTGATACCATCCAGGTTAAACTGACCCAGATCTTTGTTATCGGCAGCACGTTTACGTTCACCCTGCAGCACGTGGATGGTTACCGCAGACTGGTTGTCTTCAGCGGTAGAGAACACCTGGCTGTGCTTGGTCGGGATAGTGGTGTTTTTCGCGATCAGTGGCGTCATCACGCCGCCCATGGTTTCGATACCCAGAGACAGCGGGGTAACGTCCAGCAGCAGCACGTCTTTCACATCACCAGTCAATACACCACCCTGAACGGCAGCACCGATTGCTACAGCTTCGTCCGGGTTAACGTCTTTACGCGGCTCTTTGCCGAAGAACTCAGCAACTTTCTTCTGGACCATCGGCATACGCGTCTGACCACCAACGAGAATAACGTCGTTGATATCAGAAACAGACAGGCCGGCGTCCTGCAGAGCAACTTTCAGCGGCTCGATAGAACGGTTAACCAGGTCTTCAACCAGGCTTTCCAGTTTCGCACGGGTCACTTTGATGTTCATGTGTTTCGGACCAGTCGCGTCTGCAGTGATGTACGGCAGGTTCACGTCGGTCTGCTGAGCGGAAGACAGCTCGATCTTCGCTTTCTCAGCGGCTTCTTTCAGACGCTGCATCGCCAGCGGGTCATTACGCAGGTCGATACCCTGATCTTTCTTAAACTCGTCAACCAGATAGTTGATCATACGGCTGTCGAAGTCTTCACCACCCAGGTGGGTATCACCGTTGGTTGCCAGAACTTCGAAGGTTTTTTCGCCGTCAACTTCGTCGATTTCGATAATAGAGATATCGAAAGTACCACCACCGAGGTCATACACCGCGATAGTACGGTTGCCGACTTCTTTATCCAGACCGTAAGCCAGCGCAGCTGCGGTTGGTTCGTTGATGATACGTTTTACTTCCAGACCTGCGATACGACCGGCGTCTTTGGTTGCCTGACGCTGAGCATCGTTAAAGTATGCAGGTACGGTGATAACTGCTTCAGTTACCGGTTCACCCAGGTAATCTTCAGCCGTTTTCTTCATTTTTTTCAGCACTTCTGCAGAGATCTGCGGCGGTGCCATTTTCTGACCTTTTACATCAATCCATGCATCACCGTTGTCAGCACCGATGATTTTGTACGGCATGATCGCTTCATCACGCTGTACTTCTTCGTCCTGGAAGCGGCGGCCAATCAGGCGTTTAATCGCAAACAGGGTGTTTTGCGGGTTTGTCACTGCCTGACGTTTAGCCGGCTGACCAACCAGAGTTTCACCATCCTGGGTATAAGCAATGATAGAAGGCGTGGTGCGATCGCCCTCGGCGTTCTCCAGCACACGTGCAGTAGTGCCATCCATAATCGCTACACAAGAGTTGGTAGTACCCAGGTCGATACCAATAATTTTACCCATCTAAACGTCTCCACTAAAAATTCGGTCATCATGTGGTTGTGAATCTGTAATAAGGGCGAAACGTGCGGTTTCAACTACCCTGAATCGTTTTTTTTCAGACTCACCACTGCGGTTGACTACTAAGTGGGGTCGTAACCCACTTCATCAAGGGGGGCATGAAAATTTTTTTTAGCGCAGAAGCAATAAATTTGCCGAAAAAAGGCACAAAACTACAAAAAATGAATAATCGCCAATCAAAATTAATTCATAAAACCGATTAATATGGCATTGTCATTCACACAAAAATTGTAATAAAAAGAAAAGATTACGTGAATGAATCGTTTTTATGTCGGCGGTAAAATAGTGCGAAGCCACACACTTTTGCAGCCGTCAAAGAGAAATTCCATGAAATCCGTTTTAACCCTTTCCGCCAGCCTGCTAATGGGCCTGCTGCTGAGCAGCGCCGCGCACGCTAACGATCATAAAGTTTTGGGTATGATTGCCATGCCCCGTAATGAAACCAACGATCTGACCCTGAAACTTCCCGTTTGTCGCGTGGTGAAACGCATTCAACTCACTGCCGATCATGGTGATTTACAGCTCAGTGGCGCATCTGTTTATTTCAAGGCTGCCCGCATGTCCAGCCAAAGTCTGAATGTGCCTTCCTCCATCAAAGAAGGGCAAACGACCAACTGGATCAACATTAATAGTGACAACGACAATAAGCGCTGCGTCAAAAAAATCACCTTCTCCGGCCATACGGTGAACTCCTCTGATATGGCGACGCTGAAAATCATCGGCGACGACTAATTCCGCACACTTTTATTCAGAAGCCATAGAAAACATGAATGTCACGTATTTGAATGACGACGACCTCGACTTTCTTCAGCATTGTAGTGAGGAGCAACTCGCCAATATTACCCGCCTGCTCACGCATAATGAAAAAGGGAAAGCCCGTCTGTCGAGCGTACTAAACCACAACGATTTATTTAAATCGATGGAAGGACACCCGGAACAGCACCGCCGCAACTGGCAACTGATCGCCGGCGAACTTCAGCATTATGGTGGCGACAGCATTGCCAATAAACTTCGTGGCCATGGAAAGCTGTATCGGGCGATTTTGCTGGATGTTTCGAAGCGCTTGAAGCTTAAAGCCGACAAAGCGATGTCCACGTACGAAATTGAACAATATTTGCTGGAACACTTTCTACGGAATGCCTGGCAAAAAATGGATGCCAGGCATAAGCAGGAATTTCTGCAGGCGGTCGATGCAAAAGTCTCTGAACTGGAAGAGTTACTGCCGCTATTGATGAAGGATCGCCATCTGGCGACTGGCGTTTCTCACCTGCTCTCCAGCCAACTCACTCAGATCCTGCGTACCCATGCCGCAGTGAGCGTCATTGGGCATGGATTGCTACGCGGTGCTGGGCTTGGCGGCCCGGTCGGCGCGGCTTTAAACGGGGTTAAAGCGGTGAGCGGCAGCGCCTATCGCGTGACGATTCCGGCGGTGCTACAAATCGCCTGTCTGCGCAGAATGATCAACAGCGCACAAGCGTGATGCCCATCACAGGGAAAATAATTCATTTTCCCTTCGTTAGATCATAGACAGTGCCCTCTCCCCTGATTATTATGCCGCGCCCCGAAGACAGTGATCGTTATTTGGGGAAACTATTTCACCATTCAATCAATGATGATTTTGAGGAATTATGGGCAACACTAAGTTGGCTAATCCGGCACCGCTGGGCCTGATGGGCTTTGGCATGACCACCATTCTGCTTAACCTGCATAACGCGGGTTTCTTCGCCTTTGACGTTATTATTCTGGCGATGGGCATTTTCTACGGCGGTATCGCGCAAATTTTTGCCGGGCTGCTGGAATATAAAAAAGGCAACACCTTCGGTTTAACCGCCTTTACCTCCTACGGCTCGTTCTGGCTGACGCTGGTTGCGATCCTGATCATGCCGAAAATGGGCCTGGCGGATGCGACCAATGGTCAGTTCCTGGGCGTATACCTGGGTCTGTGGGGCGTCTTCACACTGTTCATGTTCTTCGGCACGCTGAAAGCTGCTCGTGCGCTGCAATTTGTCTTCCTGAGCCTGACGGTGCTGTTCGCACTGCTGGCCGTGGGCAACATTGCAGGTAACGAAGCGATCATCCACGTTGCTGGCTGGGTTGGCTTAGTGTGTGGCGCAAGCGCCATTTACCTGGCGATGGGCGAAGTGCTGAACGAACAGTTTGGCCGTACCATCCTGCCGATTGGTGAAACGCACTAATCTTACGCTATCCCCCCGAACGGGGGGATATTCCTTACAAGCGCTGTAACTCTCCCTGCACACTGGTATCGCGATGATAAATATCTTGTCGCAGCCAAATCCCCAGTCCTAACCCCACCAGCGATAGCGCCAGTACATACCAGGCTGGAGCCATTGGCGACACGCTCATTAACATCGTCACGGCGATTGGTGTCAGACCACCAAAAATGGCGTACGAAACGTTGTAAGAAAACGAGATACCGGTAAAGCGGACTTCCGCTGGAAACGCTCGTACCATGACATAAGGCACAGCCCCCACCACGCCAACGCACAAGCCCACCAGCCCATACAACAAAAACAAATGCTGAGGATGGCTACCGGTCAGATGATAGAAAAACCAGCTCGAACAGGCCAGCAGCAGGCTACCGACAATAAAGGTTTTGCTGGCGCCAACCCGGTCGACAATAAACCCGGCCAGCAGACAACCGACGCACAGCATAATGGTCGCGACGCTGTTGGCTTGTAAGGTCAATGCTGGCGCAAAGCCATACTGCTTTTGCAACCAGACTGGCGACATCAGGATCACCACCACAATCCCGGCCGATAAAAGCCAGGTCAGCAGCATGGAAATGACCACCGCTTTTTTATGTTTGCTCACCACCGACTTCACCGGTAGTTCTTGTGCCAACGCTTTACGCTGCTGCATTTCGAGGAAGATAGGCGTTTCCTGCAGCCAGCGGCGCAGATACATCGCCACCAGCCCAAACACGCCGCCCAGCAGGAAAGGAATACGCCAGCCGTAGTCATGCACCGCTTGCTGCGTCAGGCTGGTGTTCACCAACGTTGCAACCACCGAACCCAGCAGAATCCCCACAGTAAGCCCGGCGGTCAGCGTTCCACAGGCAATGCCGATGCGACGCTCCGGTACGTGTTCCGCCACGAACACCCACGCCCCCGGCACTTCTCCCCCAATGGCAGCCCCCTGCAAAATGCGCATCAGTAATAACAGTAACGGCGCAAGGATCCCCATGGAGGCATAGGTAGGCAACAAACCAATCGCCAGCGTCGGTATCGCCATCAGCAAAATGCTCAGGGTAAACATTTTCTTGCGTCCGACCAGGTCGCCAAAATGCGCCATAATGATGCCGCCCAATGGGCGCGCCAGGTATCCGGCGGCAAAAATGCCGAAGGTTTGTACCTGACGTAGCCATTCAGGGATATCTGCCGGGAAGAAAAGTTCGCCAACAACAGCGGCAAAGAAGACGAAGATAATGAAATCATAAAACTCAAGCGCCCCGCCGAGAGCAGCAAGCGTAAGGGTTTTATAATCCTGGCGATTTAGCGGTCGAGTGTGTTGTGACATAGCAAACCATGAGTCAGTGGAGTAATTGATTATGTCTGTCGATATATGTAAAGCAAAAATTACTATATCGTAAACAATTCAATACTCCACCTTCATTGTTACTTATATCACGAATAGTCTACTTTCAGGCATTTATATCGCGTATTGCGCTTTTAGGGCGAAAAGATGCTACAACTGCCGGTGCAGTTTCGACATAAGGCCCATCTAACAGCTGTATACAATACGGTACACTTGCAAAGATACCTGGCACAATTACCTTACCCTCGGCATCTTTCACGCCTTCCAGCGTTTCTTTGATCGATTTCGGCTGCCCAGGCAGATTCAGGATCAGCGCCTGTTTGCGAATCACCCCAACCTGACGGGAAAGGATTGCGGTTGGCACAAAGTGCAGACTTATCTGGCGCATTTGCTCACCAAAACCTGGCATCTGGCGGTCAGCTACGGCCAGCGTAGCGTCTGGCGTTACGTCGCGACGTGCCGGACCCGTTCCGCCGGTCGTCAGCACCAGATGACAGCTCATTTCATCAACCAGCTCGCATAAGGTTTGTTCGATGATCGCCTGTTCATCCGGGATCAACCGCGTTTGCAGCTCAAAAGGGGTCGTAAGGGCTGATGCCAGCCACTCTTCAAGGGCCGGGATACCTTTATCCTGGTAAACGCCGCTGGAAGCACGGTCAGAAATGGACACCAGGCCAATGCGTAAAGTATTCATGATTATTCCATTTAAACAGTCTCGTTAAACAGAATGATACACTGCGAAAGGAAGGACAGACAGGTTTCAGAAGAGGTAGCGTGACCCCAGTCAGGGCCACGCCGAAATGATTACAGCAGATCGCCGATCATTTTTTCCAGTTTACCCTGGTCTACAGCAAACTTACGGATACCGTCCGCCAGTTTGTCTACAGCCATTGGATCCTGGTTGTGCTGCCACAGGAACTCAGCTTCTGTGATACGTGCCGGACGCGCTTTCACTTCGCCAGAGAAGGACAGTTTACGTTCGATAGCACCTTCGCTTTCCGCCAGCTCTTTCAGCAGAGCCGGTGCAATCGTCAGACGATCGCAGCCCGCCAGCTCGATGATTTCGCCGATGTTACGGAAGCTCGCGCCCATAACTACGGTTTCGTAACCGTGCTGTTTGTAGTACTCGTAGATTTCCGTTACGGAAACCACACCCGGATCTTCTGCCGGTGCATACTCTTTCTTATCGGTATTGGCTTTGTACCAGTCAAGAATACGACCAACGAACGGAGAAATCAGGTATACGCCAGCTTCTGCACATGCACGCGCCTGCGCGAAGGAGAACAGCAGGGTCAGGTTACAGTTGATGCCTTCTTTTTCCAGCTGCTCAGCAGCACGGATGCCCTGCCAGGTTGAAGCCAGTTTGATCAGAATGCGATCGTTGCTGATGCCAGCATCGTTGTACAGTTTAATCAGACGTTTTGCTTTCGCGATGGATGCGTCGGTGTCGTAGGACAGGCGAGCGTCAACTTCTGTGGAAATGCGACCCGGGACCAGTTTCAGGATCTCCAGACCGATGTTTACCGCCAGTTTGTCGGTCGCGTCGACGACCTGCTGCGCGCGGTCGTTGCTCTGCTGCTTAGCCCAGGCTACAGCGTCATCAATCAGCTTGCGGTATTCCGGGATCTGCGCTGCGTTAAGAATGAGAGAAGGGTTAGTTGTGGCATCCTGAGGCTGATACAGCTTCATTGCCGCGATGTCTCCGGTGTCGGCCACTACTGTGGTGAACTGACGAAGGGAGGTCAATTTGTCCGTCATGATAGCGATTCTCTTTAAACAGCTTGTTAGGGGGATGTAACCGATCTTCCCTGATGATAGCACGACGCACTCTCAGCGCAACCGCCTGGATTGTCCTACCTGCCGCTCAGCCCTGATTACGCATCCCAAAGCCTGAGATGCGCAATTAAGGGGTATACCTATTGTTATGATAAACTCCCGCAATCAATCTGCTTATAAGGTATATACTGGTCGATAATTGGTAGCGCTTACATGGGATTATTCGCGCTTACCGGCATCAACAAGAGGGATGTTAATGCCTGATTTTTTCGCATTTATTAATGAAATACTCTGGGGATCGGTGATGATCTACCTCCTGCTTGGCGCAGGATGTTGGTTCACCTGGCGCACGGGGTTCATCCAGTTTCGCTACATTCGCCAGTTTGGCAGAAGTCTTAAAAACAGCATCAACCCGCAACCGGGCGGTTTAACCTCCTTTCAGGCTTTATGCACCAGTCTTGCCGCGCGGATCGGCAGCGGAAATCTGGCGGGCGTGGCGTTGGCAATCGCCGCAGGCGGCGCGGGAGCCGTTTTCTGGATGTGGGTCTCGGCAGTCATTGGTATGGCAACCTCGTTTGCCGAATGCTCACTTGCGCAACTGTATAAAGAACGCGATAGCAAGGGACAGTTTCGTGGCGGTCCTGCGTGGTATATGGCGCGTGGGCTGGGTATGCGCTGGATGGGCGTGCTTTTTGCCATCTTTTTACTCATCGCATATGGGCTGATTTTTAACAGCGTGCAGGCAAACTCGGTCTCGCGCGCACTTGCTTTTGCCTTTGACATCCCTCCCCTCTTCTCCGGTATCGCCCTGGCTATCGCATCATTACTGGTCATCGTCGGCGGTATTAAAGGCGTTGCCCGTCTGATGCAATGGTTTGTTCCGGTAATGGCTCTGTTGTGGGTCGGTTGTAGCCTCGTCATCTGTCTATGGCATTTCGCTCAGCTTCCCGACATTATCATGACCATCGTTAAAAGCGCCTTTGGCTGGCAGGAAGCCGCCGCCGGCGCCGCCGGATACACGCTAAGCCAGGCCATTGCCAGCGGCTTTCAACGCGGTATGTTCTCGAATGAGGCCGGAATGGGCTCAACGCCGAACGCCGCCGCCTCGGCTGCGTCATGGCCTCCGCATCCTGCGGCACAAGGCATTGTGCAAATGATTGGTGTTTTAGGCGATACGCTGATTCTCTGTACGGCCAGTGCGATGATCGTTCTGCTGGCGGGTAATGGCACCAGTTCCATGCCCATTGAAGGCATCCAGTTGCTGCAGAGAGCGATGGTCTCGCTGACGGGTGAATGGGGTGCCGGATTCGTCGCCTTTATTGTGATCCTCTTTGCCTTTAGCTCTATCGTCGCCAACTACATCTATGCGGAAAACAACCTTGTTTTCCTGAAGCTGGACAATATCCGGGTAATTTGGCTATTACGTATCGCGACCGTGAGCACCGTTGTCGGCGGCACATTACTCAGCTTCCCGCTGCTCTGGCAACTTGCCGACATCATCATGGCCTGTATGGCTATCACTAACCTGACGGCGATTTTACTGCTCTCGCCGGTTGTCCATACCCTCGCCAGCGACTATCTACGCCAGCGTAAACTCGGAGTGCGCCCGGAATTTGATCCGCGCCGTTATCCTGATATCAGACAGCAGCTTGCGCCTGAAAGCTGGGATGAAACGCCGCGTGATTAGCGCGGCAATCGCAACCATCGATCAATTCTGTCCATTTTTTTGCTAAAGTCGCAGTAAATTTCCTGCAAGGACTGGATATGCTGATTCTGATTTCACCTGCAAAAACGCTCGACTACCAAAGTCCGCTGGCAACCACACGCCACACGCTGCCTGAACTGCTGGATCACTCGCAGCAGCTTATTCACGTGGCGCGCCAACTCTCCGCACCGCAGATTGGCAAGTTGATGGGAATTAGCGACAAGCTGGCTGATCTGAACGCCACCCGTTTCCATGACTGGCAACCCGATTTCACACCGGAGAATGCGCGTCAGGCTATTCTGGCGTTTAAAGGCGACGTCTATACCGGGCTGCAGGCTGAAACCTTCAGCGAAGCGGATTTTGACTTCGCTCAGCAGCATTTACGCATGTTGTCCGGGCTGTACGGCGTGTTGCGTCCGCTGGATTTGATGCAGCCTTACCGTTTGGAGATGGGCATTCGTCTGGCTAATCCAAAGGGTAAAGATCTTTACCAGTTCTGGGGTGATACCATCACCGACAAACTTAACGAAGCACTGGAAGCGCAAGGTGACAGCGTGGTGATTAACCTCGCCTCGGATGAGTATTTTAAATCCGTGAAGCCGAAAAAGCTGAACGCCGAACTTATCAAACCGGTCTTCCTCGATGAGAAGAACGGTAAGTTCAAAGTCATCAGCTTTTATGCCAAAAAAGCGCGTGGCCTGATGAGCCGCTACATCATTGAAAATCGCTTAACGCAGCCAGAGCAACTGACGGCATTTAACAGTGAAGGCTATTTCTTTGATGAAGAAGCGTCAGGGAATGGCGAACTGGTGTTTAAACGCCACGAGCAGTAGTGTACATGCCGGATGGCGGCTAACGCCTTATCCGGCCTACAGGTTTTGTTGGCCCGCTAAGCAAAACGCCAGCGGGCACCACCGTTAACCGCGGGTCATCATCAGCTTACGTAGTGCAGAAAAATCCGCTGGCAGGTGATGAGAGAGCAGCGGCAGATCCGCGCGCTCCGCCAGCTCTTTTGGCAGAGCCAGCGTAAGCTCAAGAATCTCTTCAACGCTTTCCTTAAACTTCGCCGGATGCGCGGTGCCGAGGAACAAGCCATACTCGCCAGGATTCAACTGGTCACGCAGCGCACGGTAAGCCACCGCCGCATGCGGTTCTGAGGTGTACCCCATTTCATGCAGCTCGCGCATCGTATCCTGAGTGGTAGCATCGTCAACGGCGGCATAACCCAGCTCATTCAGACGCCAGATTTTACGGCGGAACAGTTCTTCCACACGCGGCCAGTTGTTCGGCTGGCTGACATCCATCGCGTTGGATAACGTCGCCTGCGTCGCCTTCGGCGCCCACTCGCCTTCTGCAAGGAAGCGTGGAACTGTATCGTTAACGTTGGTCGCCGCGATAAAACGCTTCACCGGCAAGCCCAGCGATTTCGCCAACAATCCGGCGGTCAGATCGCCAAAGTTGCCGCTGGGAACGGAAATAACCAGCTGGTTGCGCGATTCTTGCGGCAGTTGAGCCACAGCTTCAAAGTAGTAACAGATTTGCGCCAGCAGACGGCTGATATTGATTGAGTTAGCCGAGTTCAGCCCCAGCGCTACCTTCAGTTCTTCGTCATCAAACGCCTGTTTCACCAACGCCTGGCAAGCATCAAAATCACCATCAATAGCGACGGTTTCAATGTTACCGCCCAGCGTACAGAACAGTTTTTCCTGTAATGGGCTGATCTTGCCGTTCGGGTAGAGGATCACCACACGAACGTTCGGCAGGCCATAAAACGCATGCGCCACTGCGGCACCGGTATCGCCGGAGGTCGCCGTCAGAATCGTTACCGGTTTGTCGCCGCTGATGTGCGTCAGCATCTGCGCCATAAAGCGCCCGCCAAAGTCTTTAAATGCCAGCGTAGGACCGTGAAACAGCTCCAGACAGCCAATGTCCGCTGCAACCTGAGCAACCGGTGCCGGGAACGCAAACGCCGCGCGCACGCGCTCTTCCAGAATCTCCTGCGAGATCTCGTCACCAATAAATGCGGAAAGGATCTTAGCGCTGCGGCTAACGAAGTCCTGGTTCAGCATCTCATCCACTTCTGTCAGATTGAATTCCGGCAGATCGTGCGGAAAAAACAACCCCTGATTCTTGCCAAGCCCTTGCGTGACGGCCTGCGCAAAGCTGACCTGTTCGTTATGATCTTTCAGATTATAGAGTTTCATTGATTATCCCAGTACCCGTGCGCCTGCCGTGTCCAACCGGCAAATATGAACAAAGCCTTCCTGATTTTGCAGATAATGTTTAGCCAGCCAGTCTGCGACACGCTGCGCCGTATCCGGCTTATCGCACAAGGCGAACAGCGTCGGCCCTGACCCGGAGATCCCGCTGGCCAGCGCGCCGATTTCCGCTACCGCCTGACGCGCCTGGCTGAAGCCTGGCAGCAAGCGGGTACGATACGGCTCAGCAATGACATCTTTCATCAGCTTTGCGGCCAGAAGAGGCTGACGGGAATAGCAGGCATGGATAAACCCAGCCAGATGCCGCCCGTGGGCGATACAGTCCTGACGGCGATACTGCGCAGGTAAAATGGCCCGCGCTTCCGCCGTCGATACTTTAATCCCCGGATACGCCAGTACCCACAACCACTCATCAAAGCCTGGCACCTGCTGGCTGATAATGCCGTTTTCTTCGATCATTAACTGCATACCGCCCAAAAAGCACGGGGCAACATTATCGTAATGAATACTGCCGGAGATACGTCCTTCCAGCTCACCCATGATCGCCAACAGGCGCGTGTCGTTGAGCGGTTTCCCACAATGCTCGTTCATGGCGACCAACGCCGCCACAACGGAACAGGCGCTGGAACCTAACCCGGAGCCAATCGGCATATTTTTTTCCAGCGTCATCGCCACCGGAACGGTTTTACCCAGCTCCTGACAGAATCGCTCCCAGCACTGATAGACGATATTTTCTCGCGGCTCAGAAGGCAGTTTGTCAGCAAAGCGCCCAAGATTATTCAGACTGAACTGGTCGGCTGGCTCAACAGAGACCACATCACCCAATAGCGAACCGTCTACGGGGGTTACCGCCGCCCCAAGCACATCAAACCCGACGCTCATATTGGCACTGGAAGCCGGGGCATAAACTCTCACCATGTCAGACTCCTAACTTCCATGAAAGGGTACGTAGCAGGTCGGCAAATACGCCCGCCGCTGTTACGTCATTCCCCGCGCCGTATCCGCGCAGCACTAACGGTAACGGCTGATAGTAATGGCTATAAAACGCCAACGCGTTTTCACCGTTTTTCACTTTGAACAGCGGATCGTTGCCGTCTACTGCATCAATTTTCACGCGACAGACGCCATCCTCTTCAATATTGCCAACATAGCGCAATACTTTCCCCTCATCACGAGCTTTCGCCACCCGCGCGGCAAAGTCATCATCCAGTTGCGACAACTTCGTCATAAAGGTGGAAACATCGCCGGAATCATCAAATTCTGTTGGCAGAACCGGCTCAATGACAATGTCAGACAGCTCCAGCTCACGCCCGGTTTCACGAGCCAGAATCAGCAGCTTACGCGCCACGTCCGTACCGGAAAGATCGTCACGCGGATCGGGCTCGGTATAACCCAGCTCACGCGCCATGGTGGTCGCCTGGGAGAAGCTCATGCCTTCATCCAGCTTGCCAAAAATAAACGACAGAGAACCGGAAAGAATGCCAGAGAATCGTTGCAGTTCATCGCCTGCACTGAGCAGATTTTGCAGGTTTTCAATAACCGGTAAGCCCGCACCCACGTTGGTGTCATACAGGAATTTACGTCGCGACTTCGCCGCAGCAAAACGCAGTTGATGGTAGTAATCCATCGACGACGTATTGGCCTTTTTGTTCGGGGTGACTACATGAAAGCCTTCACGCAGGAAGTCGGCGTACTGATCCGCCACCGCCTGGCTTGAGGTACAGTCGACGATCACCGGATTGAGCAGATGATATTCTTTCACCAGACGAATTAAGCGCCCAAGGTTGAAAGGTTCTTTCGCACACTCCAGCTCAGACTGCCAGTTTTCCAGATTCAGACCATGAACGTTGGTCAGCAGGGCCTTCGAGTTCGCCACGCCGCACACGCGCAGATCGATATGCTTGTTTTTCAGCCAGGTTTGCTGACGTTTAAGCTGCTCCAGCAGCGCACCGCCCACGCCACCGACGCCAATCACAAACACTTCAATCACCTGATCGGTATTGAACAGCATCTGATGGGTCACGCGTACGCCGGTAGTGGCGTCGTCGTTGTTCACTACCACCGAAATAGAACGCTCAGAAGACCCCTGGGCGATCGCCACGATGTTGATGTTCGCGCGAGCCAGCGCGGCAAAGAATTTCGCCGAGATACCGCGCAACGTGCGCATACCGTCGCCAACCACCGAGATGATAGCCAGACGCTCAGTCACCGCCAGCGGCTCCAGCAGACCTTCTTTCAGTTCGAGATAGAATTCATCCTGCATGGCGCGTTGCGCACGCGCGCAGTCGCCCTGCGGGACACAGAAGCTGATGCTGTATTCAGAAGAGGATTGGGTAATCAGCACCACCGAGATGCCTGCACGCGACATCGCGGCGAAAACGCGCGCCGCCATGCCCACCATACCTTTCATTCCAGGGCCGGAGACGCTAAACATTGCCATGTTATTGAGGTTAGAAATACCTTTTACCGGCAAGTCGTCGTCATCGCTGCTGGCACCGATCAGCGTACCGGGCGCTTGCGGATTGCCGGTATTTTTAATCAGGCACGGGATCTGGAACTGGGCAATAGGGGTAATGGTGCGCGGATGTAGCACTTTAGCGCCGAAGTAAGAAAGCTCCATCGCTTCCTGATAAGACATCGACTTCAGCAGTCGGGCGTCGGGTACCTGACGCGGATCGCAGGTATATACGCCGTCGACATCGGTCCAGATCTCGCAACAGTCCGCACGCAAACAGGCGGCCAGTACGGCGGCAGAGTAGTCAGAGCCATTACGCCCCAGCACCACTAACTCACCTTTTTCATTCCCGGCGGTAAATCCGGCCATCAGAATCATATGGTCCGCAGGAATACGGCTGGCGGCAATGCGGCGTGTAGACTCGGCGATATCAACAGTAGATTCGAGGTAATGGCCTACCGCCAGCAGCTTCTCAACCGGGTCGATGACCGTCACGTTGTGCCCGCGCGCTTCCAGCAGGCCAGCCATGATGGCGATCGACATTTTTTCGCCACGGCAGATAAGCGCGGCATTGATGCTGTCCGGGCACTGCCCCAACAGGCTGATACCGTGCAGGACGTGCTTAATCTGAGCAAATTCTTGTTCAACCAAGGCTTTGAGCTGAGCCAGCGGGAAACCCGGCTGTGCAGCGGCAAGACCAGCTAAAAGCTCTGAGAAAATGCGTTCGGCGTCGCTGATATTGGCTAAAGCATCCTGACCACCGATGGTCTTTTCAATCATCGCCACCAGATGGTTGGTAATTTTGGCGGGGGCAGAGAGAACGGTCGCGACCTGCCCCTGTCTGGCATTGCTTTCCAGAATGTCGGCAACCCGCAGAAATCGCTCTGCATTTGCCACTGATGTACCGCCGAACTTCAACACTCGCATGGTTTACCTCATTGCCTTTGGTCGAAAAAAAAGCCCGCACTGTTTAGGTGCGGGCTTTTTCTTGTGTTTCCTGTACGCGTCAGCCCGCACCGTTACCTGTGGTAATGGTGATGGTTGTGGTAATAGTGATGCTGATGCGTTTCATGATGTTGTGTGCTCTGTAATTATTATCTGTCTGTCTTGTATTCTTTTAGGGTTAAAGTATCTGCTGACCTAAGTCAATAAATTTTTAAATTGATCACATTCCGAAACTTGTTCATGAGCCACTGCTTGCCCTTTTACTTTCAACCAATACAGCATGTCCGCCCCACTTGAAACCAAAGTAAAACGCTAATAATACAACATTAGCCAGCATTTTATTTTGTTATGTTTTTTTCTATATCATGTAAAAAACGGTGCAGCATTGCCGTGTCTCGCTGCCCTAATAAGCCCATTCGCTGTTGCAGCCAGTCGGTGAGTTTGATGTCGTCAGAAACGTTCAGCGTAGCTAATAAACGTAAAACGCGCGCGCGCAATGCCTGCAACTGAAGTTCATCCGTCACCTCACTATTTTTGGCCGGTTGTTGTATTAAACCTGCTAATTGATAGCAATATACCATTACCGCCTGCCCCAGATTGAGTGAAGGGTAGTCAGCCACCATTGGTACCCCGGTAAGGATATCCGCCAGCGCTAATTCTTCGTTGGTCAGCCCGGAATCTTCGCGCCCAAACACCAGCGCGGCGTGATCCATCCACGCGGATTTTTCCTGCAGCAGAGGAACGAGTTCGACCGGTGTGGCGTAATAATGGAACTTCGCCCGGCTACGCGCCGTGGTCGCAACGGTAAAATCAACGTCGTGCAGCGCTTCGGCTAGCGTTGGAAAAACACTAATATTATCAATAATGTCGCCCGATCCATGAGCAACCCATCGCGTTGCAGGTTCCAGATGGGCCTCGCTGTCCACGATCCGCAATTGGGTGAATCCCATGGTCTTCATCGCGCGGGCAGCCGCACCAATATTTTCCGCTCTGGCAGGGGCAACCAGAATAATTGTTAAACGCATTTCGATACTCTTTTAGCCAGTCGGCAGGTAATAATGTGACCCACATCAACATATTACGCAGCGCGAATTTACATATTTTTAACAGAAATCACTGAAAAAGGATTTCGCATCCAATAAAAAATGCTAAACTATTTCCAACCTGTACTATTGCTTTTTATGTTAACAGAAGTTGCATATCCTGCTGTTTATCCATGATAATTTAATTTAAAATGGATAGCATTGGTTGGATTCATTACATTTATTAATTAGCTCGTGCAACTAGTTGTAATATTGCAATTTTGTGATGAAAGCAAACATTTGGATGCGTTGATTTCATCAAACTGTTAACGTGCTACAATTGAACTTGATATATGTCAACGAAGCGTAGTTTTATTGGGTGTCCGGTACGTCTTAGCCTGTTATGTTGCTGTTAAAATGGTTAGGATGACAGCCGTTTTTGACACTGTCGGGTCCAGAGGGAAACTACCCACGACCAAGCTAATGATGTTGTTGACGTTGATGGAAAGTGCATCAAGAACGCAATTACGTACTTTAGTCATGTTACGCCGATCATGTTAATTTACGGCATGCATCAGGCAGGTCAGGGACTTTTGTACTTCCTGTTTCGATTTAGTTGGCAATTTAGGTAGCAAACATGCAGACCCCGCACATTCTTATCGTTGAAGACGAGTTAGTAACACGCAACACGTTGAAAAGCATTTTCGAAGCAGAAGGCTATGATGTATTCGAAGCGACAGATGGCGCGGAAATGCATCAGATTCTCTCTGAATATGACATCAACCTTGTGATTATGGATATCAATCTGCCTGGGAAAAATGGCCTCCTGTTAGCGCGCGAACTCCGCGAACAAGCTAACGTTGCGCTGATGTTCCTGACGGGCCGTGATAACGAAGTCGATAAAATTCTCGGCCTCGAAATCGGCGCCGACGATTACATCACCAAGCCGTTTAACCCGCGCGAACTGACTATCCGTGCTCGTAACCTGCTGTCACGTACCATGAACCTGGGTACCGTCAGCGAAGAACGCCGTAGCGTCGAGAGCTACAAGTTCAATGGCTGGGAGCTGGACATCAACAGCCGCTCTCTGATTGGTCCTGATGGCGAGCAGTATAAACTGCCACGCAGCGAATTCCGCGCCATGCTTCACTTCTGTGAGAATCCTGGCAAAATCCAGTCTCGCGCAGAACTGCTGAAAAAAATGACCGGTCGCGAACTGAAGCCACATGACCGTACCGTTGACGTGACTATCCGCCGCATTCGTAAACATTTCGAATCAACGCCGGATACGCCAGAAATCATCGCTACCATCCACGGTGAAGGCTACCGTTTCTGCGGCGACCTGCAGGATTAATTCGATCCTCACACGTACAAAAACGGCGCTTTATGCGCCGTTTTTCATTTCACCGCTCACCTATTTCCATATACGAAACTTGTCACTCTCATCGGGTTGCGGCTCAGGAAGCGCTTTCGACGCAGGCTTTGGCTGCGCCAGCGAGTGCCAGTCAAGATGACGCGTCAGGAACATCACTCCACACAGTGCGAATAACAGTACGCTGGTGCCAAGCAGTAAAGAACTGTCCTGTGAACGGAGCAACACCCACATCACGCCATCCAGCCCCAGCAGCGCTACGGTGAACAAAATACTCTTGCGCCACCCCTGTAATATCGCCTGCAGATACACACCGTTCATCAATGCGCCCACAAGGCTTGCCGTAATCCACGCGGCGGTAAAACCAATGTGTTCTGACAACGCCAGCAGCAACAGATAAAACATCACCAGCGATAATCCCACCAGCAGGTACTGCATCGGGTGCAGTCGAAGGCTGGTCATGCTTTCAAGGACAAAAAAAGACATAAAGGTCAGCACAATCAGCAAAATGGCATATTTTGTCGCCCTGTCCGTCAGTTGATATTGATCCGCAGGCGTGGCGACAGCAACGCTAAATGCAGGCATTCCCTCCAAGCCAATCTTTTCACCATCAAAGCGTTCGCCGAGGTTATTGGCAAACCAACTGCTTTGCCACTGGGCATTGAATCCAGACTCACTGATTTCGCGCTTAGCCGGAAGAAAATCTCCAAGAAAGTTGGGATGCGGCCAATTGCTGGTTAAGGTCATTTCACTGTTTCGGCCAACCGGAACGACGGAAAAGTCGCCGGTGCCGCTCAAATTAAGCGACAGCGTCATGCTGAGATTTTGCGCCGTCCAGCTCGCGTCGGGCAGCGGAATATGGATCCCCTGAGCACGACCAGCCAGCCCCGTTCCAGGCTCAACGGCCAGCGACATGCCGTTAACCAGGGGGGCTTTCACCACGCCGATCCCACGCGCATCACCCACGCCCACCACAATAAACGGTTTGCCCAGGCTGACATTGGGATGGTTTAAATCACTCAAACGTTCAGCGTTAAACTCAGCTTTCACCGCCAAATCGTTATGCCAGACCTGGCCTTCATAAATACCAATTTTACGCGCTTCAACGTTTTGGCTTCCCTCAACGACCAACGATTCCGGTAACCAGAAATGGATATAGCTGCGCTTACGCTGGACCTCTTTACCCTCCTCCAGCTCGGTATAAAGTTCCGTCACCGGAATGGCAATCAACGGGCCGACCATCTTTTGCGGTCCGCTGGTGCTCTGGCGGATTGCATCTTCAACATCATTGCGATAGTCCGATCGCTCAACGATTATCTGCCTGACCATTGTCAGGGGAATTAACAACAGCAGCATAGCGCCACCTAAGGTGACGATTTTCCAGAACAGGGGTGATTTCAACATAGCGTTCTCCTTTGCAATACCAGCAAGGTAGAACAGCTATGTGCGGGGAATTTGAAGTTATGTGAAGTGACGGTGAAGCGTAAACGAAGCCTGTGCCCCACCTTCCGGTCGATTGCGTAAGGTCACCGAGCCTGCATGCAGTCGCGCAACCTCACTGACAAACGCCAGTCCCAATCCGCTGCTCTTAAGCCCATTTTCACGGGGCAGCGAGTAGAAGCGTTCAAAAATACGCGGCAACGCAAAATCAGGGATCCCGCTGCCGCTGTCGGTAACCTGCAATATGATCTGCTCTTCGTGCTGATGCGCACTCAGCACAATCGTCCCGTCCTGTGGCGTAAAGTCGATAGCGTTGTCGAGCAAATTCCCCAATGCCTGCTCCAGCAGCGCGGGATCGGCATCAACGCTAAGCGATGAAGGCATAATGGTCAGCGTGATGTTTTTTGCCGCCAGTTGCACGCTCCGGGCCTCTTTGAGCTGGGCAAACAGCGCATCTACCGCCACCGGCCTCAACGTAATGTCCTGGCGATTCTCCAGGCGCGCCTGGCGTAACAAGGTTTCAACCAGCGCCTGCATGCGCGCATTTTGTACCAGAATATTATCGGTAAAACGCGCCACCACGTTCGGCGGCGGGCCTTCGCGCAAAATTTCCGCCGCGCCGCGAATGGCCGCCAGCGGACTTTTGAGTTCATGCGTTAACGCATAAACGTACTGCTCAATATAATTCTTGCCCTCCAGCTTCAGACGCATACTTTCCAGCGCCTGCGCCAGTTTACGTAGCTCGCTGCTGCCTAAATCAGGTAGTGGGACGGGGCGATTCTCAGTAACGGAATCGGCATAGCGCGCCAGTCGGGCAATAGAACGGTTGATCCACCATACCATCCCCGCGCCAATCACTAAGGCGATCCCCAGCAATACCGCGCTGGCCCACAGCATCCGCCGTTCACTGCGTTTAATCACCGGCGCCATCGCCGCATTGGGTTTGCCAACGCTAAGCACCCCGATAATACGCCCGCCGTCAACGATCGGCGCGGCAACGTACATTACCGAACTTTCCGGATCGTTCGGATTTTGCAACGTACTGCGGGCGCCATACTGCCCACGCAACGTTAACCACACGTCATTCCAACGGGAATAGTCCTGGCCGACCGCTTGGTTAGCGGAATCAAACAGCACCTTACCCTGCGCGTCCGTCATATAGACATGGTATTCATTACGCACTTTGTTAATGCCGCTGATATTGGCACGGAATGGGCGGTTATGCAGTTGGGAAAATGCTTGCGCCAGCTTACCGTTGGCGGGAGCGTCAGAGAGTAAATCATCACGCGCCAGCGCAGCCAGCAACGTGGCGGTATCAATCAATGTGCCTTCAGTCGCCCGGCGGACGCCAGGCTTAATTTCCTGCACAAAGATCGACAACACAAACCAGGCGGCAACGGCGACAATCAGGAAATAGCCGAGCAGCAAACGCATACCAATGCGCATCAGACGCTCCTCAGGCTGTATCCCATACCGCGATGCGTATTAATAGGGGAAAACTCGGGGTTGATGGCCCGCAGCTTGGCGCGCAGCGTTTTGATGTGGGTATCGACCGTTCTGTCGAAGGTGTCCTGCGCATCGGCCCAGACTAAATCCATCAATTGCTGGCGAGAGTAAATGCGCCCCGGCGACATCAGCAGTGTTTTCAGCAACAGGAATTCATAGCGCGTCAGAGTTAACGGTATACCGAACCAGGTAATCTGCGCGGCCAGCTCATTAAGCTCAAAATCCCCGCAGCGCGTCGTTGAGGAAGGAGAGGCGAATTTTTGCACCCGCCGCAGCAGTGTACGTACGCGGGCGCACACCTCACGCGGCGAGAAGGGTTTGGCAACATAATCATCCGCGCCGATTTCCAGCCCCAGCAGACGGTCCACTTCATCGCTGCGCGCGGTGAGAAAGAGGATCGGCAATGCCGGATGGCGTTCAAGTAAACGTCGACACAGTTCAAAACCGCTGATATCCGGTAGGCCGACGTCCAGAATTATCGCATCGGGGAATCTCTGGCGCGCATTTTCCAGCACCGGTAGCCCGCGCTCGAACGCTTCTACCCTAAAACCTTCCTGTTGCAGCATATAGATAAGCGTATCCGCGATGCCCTGCTCATCCTCAACCAACCAGATCAACGGCTGTTGCATTTTGTTTCCTTGTTATTGCCGCCACGGCATAATGGGCACAGCGCTGATGGCATTTTTGGGCGATCCATCAACCACTTTATCTGAATAGGCCAGATAAGCCAGCGCATTACGTTTTGCGTCATAAAAACGTACGACCTGTAAGGACTTAAACACCAGCGAGGTCCGTTTTTTAAACACCACTTCGCCTTGTGCTTTACCGTTCTTGATTCTGTCGCTCAGTTCCACCGGTCCTACCTGCTGGCAGGAGATGGCGGCATCAGAGGTATCTTCAGCCAGCCCCAACCCACCTTTGATGCCGCCGGTCTTGGCACGACTCACGTAGCAGGTCACATTGGTCACATCCGGATCGTCAAACGCCTCGACCACAATTTTATGGTCCGGCCCAAACATTTTGAACACCGTATCGACAGATCCAATCTGCTCCGCATGGGCGACTTGCGCCAACATCAGCAAAATTGAGGAAATGGCTAAGCTCTTATATTTCATATTGTTACCATTCTTAAAAGTTACTCTGGGTAATTATTCGACATTCTAAGATAAAACGTATACAGATCACAGGATTACAATAATCACGCTTTCGAATGTCCAAAAAAAGCATTTATGAGCAAAAAAAACACTGAATGATAAAACAACAAAAAATGCTATTATCCTCATACCTGACGTCAGGTACTCGTTGTTGAAAGGATGAGGATATTTTATGGATCAGGCTGGCATTATTCGCGACCTATTAATCTGGCTGGAAGGTCATCTGGATCAGCCTTTGTCGCTTGACAATGTGGCGGCAAAAGCAGGCTATTCCAAGTGGCACCTGCAGAGAATGTTTAAGGACGTGACGGGCCATGCTATTGGCGCCTATATCCGCGCCCGTCGTTTATCGAAATCCGCAGTGGCGCTTCGCCTGACTGCGCGCCCTATTTTGGATATTGCCCTGCAATACCGCTTCGACTCTCAACAAACCTTTACCCGCGCGTTCAAGAAACAGTTTTCTCAGACGCCAGCGCTGTATCGCCGCTCGCCGGAATGGAGCGCTTTTGGTATTCGCCCGCCAATGCGACTCGGTGAATTTGCTATGCCTGCGCACGAGTTTGTGACGCTGGAAGATACGCAACTGCTGGGCACCACGCAAAGTTATTCCTGCTCGCTGGAACAGATTTCAGATTTCCGTCATGAAATGCGTATTCAGTTCTGGCGCGATTTCCTTGGCCATGCGCCTTCAATCCCGCCGGTGCTGTACGGGCTGAATGAAACGCGTCCGAGCATTGAAAAGGATGACGAACAGGAAGTGTTTTACACCACGGCACTGACGCCGGAACAAGCCAATGGCTATGTACCGGCGGCGCAGCCTATCCTGCTACAGGGCGGCGAGTACGTGATGTTTACCTATGAAGGGCTGGGAACCGGCGTACAGGAGTTTATCCTGACGGTGTATGGCACCTGCATGCCGATGCTAAACCTGACCCGCCGTAAAGGACAGGATATCGAGCGATACTACCCGGCAGAAGATGCCAAAGCGGGAGATCGCCCGATCAACCTGCGCTGCGAATTCCTGATACCGATTCGCCGCTAACGCTGCAGCTCATCCAACGCAGGGGCGTCCAGATGTGAGATGTCCCCTGCCGTTTCAACCACCCATCCCGGCGCAAGCCATAAACTTTCCTGGTAATCAACGCGGGAAATTGAGCAATTGCGCAGACGCAAGCGACGTTCAGCCCATGCCGGCAATCCCAGAATCGTACTCACCAGGCAGCCCAGCGCGATACCGTGGCTCACCAACAGTGGGCGGCTCCCCTGCGGAAGGTCCAGGCAGGCTGCTAGCGCCGCGTTGACGCGATCGCTCAGCTCCTGCATCGATTCCCCTTCCGGAATACGCCCATCAACCGTACCGTTCACCAACTGGCGACGCCAGCCCTCTTCTTCTGGCGTCAGCGTGTCGATATGGCGTTTTTCCAGCACGCCCATATTCAGTTCTCGTAGCCGGGAGTCATAAGTGATATCACAACCACAAGCCTGAGCGATGATTTCTGCTGTGCGTCGTGTACGACCTAAATCACTACTGATGACATGCGTAATACCCAACGAGCGGGCGCGTTCACCAACCTGCATGGCCTGCTGCTCACCTTTAGCGGTCAGTGGGCTGTCTGACTGGCCTTGAATACGTCGCTCGGCGTTCCACTGCGTTTCACCATGGCGAACAAGGTATACCTGTAACATGCTTTTTTTCCGTTATACTGCGATGCGATGAATTTTCAAACTGAGCTTTATTATGCACAAGGTTATCTCTGCTACCACCAATCCTGCCAAAATTCAGGCAATTCTCCGGGCATTTGAAGAGATTTTCGGGGAAGGATCCTGCCATATCGAACCCGTCGCCGTCGAGAGCGGCGTACCGGAACAGCCTTTTGGAAGCCAGGAAACGCGCACTGGCGCACGAAATCGCGTGGATAATGCGCGACGCCTGCATCCACAAGCTGATTTCTGGGTAGCCATTGAAGCCGGAATTGACGATGACGCCACCTTCAGTTGGGTGGTGATTGATAACGGCGTTCAGCGCGGTGAAGCGCGATCGGCCACGCTGCCGCTGCCCGCCGTCATTCTCGACAGAGTCCGCCAGGGGGAAGCGCTTGGCCCGGTGATGTCGCAGTACACAGGTATTGATGAGATTGGTCGTAAAGAGGGCGCGATTGGCGTGTTTACCGCGGGTAAGCTGACGCGCTCAAGCGTTTACCATCAGGCGGTGATTCTGGCGTTAAGCCCGTTTCATAACGCGGTGTATCGATAATTATTTGCGCTATGTTGTAGGCCTGATGGCGCTGTGCTTATCAGGCCTACGAGCAAATCAGACGCTTTTCAGCAGTACCTGCTCCAGCCACTGGCGCAGATCCACCGGCGCGGATTTCAGGCTGTTTGAACCGCGCGTAATGGTGGCGATGCCCGCCCCAAGCTCATTTTTCAGCTCGCGCTGGCTCATCTCGCCGCGCAACAGCTCTTCAATGATACGCACGCGCGTGCCCAACGCTTCGCGTTCATCCGGCGTCAACATCAAATTGAGTAGCGGCAGATGTAAATCTTGCTCATAGGCGTGTTTAAGTAAGTCGACAAAACGTAACCACTCCTGGTGACGCTGTTCTGCCATCTCTGCTGAATAGGGTGATTGCTGAGTCATAAGATATCGCCATCGTTGTGGGAGAAGCGTGCTTGCCTCCCCCTTTTGTACTCTTTAACGAGTACGATAGCATAACACAACCGATACGATCAGTAACGACGTTGCCATTCTGCGTCGCTCATCAGCTCCGGTTTATCGCCAAGGAAATAACGATAGTACGCATCGTAAGCCAGCACGTTCTTCACATAACCACGCGTCTCTGAGAACGGAATGCTTTCGACAAACGCCACGGCATCGATCCGACCTGCGCTATTGCCCAGCCAGGTGCGCACACGCCCCGGTCCGGCGTTATAGGCCGCCGATGCAAAAATGCGGTTATTACCGAATTGCTGATAAACATACTGCAAATAGCTGGTGCCAATGTTGATGTTGGTATCAGGATCCAGCAGTTGACTCGGACTACTGTAACCCGGAATCGAGAACATTTTCACCGTGTGCGTCGCGGTGCCCGGCATAATCTGCATCAGCCCACTGGCGCCAACCGGCGATTTCACTTTCGGGTTCCAGGCGCTTTCCTGACGCGCGATCGCCATCGCATAACTTGGCGGAATATCTTTCCCACTGGTATAGCGGGTAAACAGATCTTTATAGGCCAGCGGGAAGCGCTCTTCCAGATGATCCCATAGTTTACCGGCGATCGTCGCCTGTACGCTCAGATCCCACCAATGATTGTTAAACGCGTAGCGCGCCAGCTGCGCCTGCTCGGACTTGGTGCGGCTGGTGACCAGATTTGCCCATTCACTGCGCGCGGTATTATCCAGATTCCAGTACATCAGCTCGCGTACGCGCGCCATTTCCGGTCCCTGAGTCAGCGCAGAGTCAACGTTCGCTGGGGCTTTATCCACCTTCAGCTCGTACTCTTCGCCGAGGCGTTGCGCCGCCACCATCGGGTAGAAACCGCGCTGCTGCATGAGTTGATGCAGAATCTCTTTCGCTTCCGCCTCGCGTCCGCGCTCCAGCAGCAGATCCGCTTGCCAGTAGCGCCACTCATCTTTTTCTTTAGCGTCCATCGGCAGACGCGCCAGCCAGGTATTCAGGCCGCGACGATCGCCAGTTCCCAGCGCCATCCGCACGCGACGCTCCACAAGCGAGGTGGAATTTGAGCGCATAATCGCATCATCACGCCATTTCGCCTGCTCGTCGGTAACGTCATTGCCCATCAGACGCCAGGCGACGATGTCGCGCAGCTCCTGAGTCTGCTCGTCATTTAGCTGCTGCGCCTGCACCAAAGAGGGGATCATCAGGCGGGCGTTTTCGACATCCTGACGCGCCACGCTGGCAAAAGCCACCGCCGCCATCTGCCGGGTGAAATCCGTTGCGCCAGTGGTGCGCGCAAAGGTCATTACGGTGTTTGGATCGTTAGCCAGCGCGATGATCGCCGACGCAATTGTCTGGTACTCCCCAGGCATTTGCCCGGCCAATGCCGTAACCAGCCCGGTATTACCCGCTTTCATCGCCAGACGAATACGCTCCAGATAAGCCAGCGGATCCTGAGTGCCTGAAGCGCGCCACACGCCGAATAATTTGTCACAGGCGTTCGGCTGACTTTTCCCGGTCAGCCACAGATCTTTCGCGCCCTGCCAGGCCTCTTCGGTTTGTCCGGTACTCCATTTCGCGAAGTAATAGTTACATTGCGCTTCCGTGGTACCCGGTTTTTCCGGGCTGAATGCCAGCAGTCCACGCCAGTCTTCCCGTCGCGCCAGTTCATTCACAAAACGCGATTGCAGAGTACGCGCCGGGGGCAGCGTCGGGTTGGCGCGCACAAAATTGGTGACGGTAATGGTCGGCTGATTCATCAGATCGTCAGTAATCTGACGATATTCCAGATAGGGATACAGAGGATAGTTCTTCAGGCCGGGCATCATCTGCTCTACGACATCCATCTGTCGGTTGTCCCAGGCCTGCTTAATTTGCGCATAGCGATTGCGCTGCTCATCCAGGGAATCGGCTCGCGCCACTTGACTGACCGTCAGCAGACATACGCTGGCCGCCAGCAGGCGCCAGGTAAATTGTTTGGCTTTGTCCACAAGCTCTTCCTCTTGTCATGTTACGTCTGTGCAGCATCATGCCGCTTAATTCATTCATGCTAACCAGACATTGCAGAATGCGCCACGTCACGGACACTTTTTTACTTTTGTTGCGAGTGAGATCTGCTGGCTGGGATTGGGCAATGAAAAAGGCTACACTTCGCTTTTGATAACTCTATTCATCACTATAAAAGAGGCGAAGTCCACGTGGCTCAATTCGTTTATACCATGCATCGTGTCGGCAAAGTCGTTCCGCCGAAACGTCATATTCTTAAAAACATCTCACTGAGCTTCTTCCCTGGCGCCAAAATCGGTGTACTCGGTCTGAACGGCGCGGGTAAATCTACCCTGCTGCGCATCATGGCCGGCATTGATACCGAAATCGAAGGCGAAGCTCGCCCACAGCCTGGCATTAAAATCGGTTACCTGCCGCAGGAACCAAAACTGAACCCGGAACACACCGTCCGTGAGTCTGTTGAAGAAGCGGTGGCCGAAGTGGTTAACGCCCTGAAAGGCCTGGATGAAGTGTATGCCAAGTACGCAGAACCGGACGCCGACTTCGATAAACTGGCCGCGCAGCAGGGCAAGTTTGAAGAGATTATTCAGGCGCACGACGGCCATAACCTGAACGTGCAGCTCGAGCGTGCCGCTGACGCCCTGCGTCTGCCGGACTGGGATGCCAAAATCGAGAACCTTTCCGGTGGTGAACGCCGCCGCGTCGCGCTGTGCCGCCTGCTGCTGGAAAAACCAGACATGCTGCTGCTCGACGAACCAACCAACCACCTGGACGCCGAATCCGTCGCCTGGCTGGAACGCTTCCTGCACGACTTCGAAGGTACCGTCGTGGCGATTACCCACGACCGTTACTTCCTCGACAATGTTGCGGGTTGGATTCTGGAGCTGGACCGCGGCGAAGGTATTCCATGGGAAGGCAACTACTCCTCCTGGCTGGAGCAGAAAGATCAGCGTCTGGCGCAGGAAGCGTCTCAGGAAGCCGCTCGTCGTAAATCTATCGAGAAAGAGCTGGAGTGGGTGCGTCAGGGCGCGAAAGGCCGTCAGTCTAAGGGCAAAGCCCGTCTGGCACGCTTTGAAGAGCTGAATAACACCGAATACCAGAAGCGTAACGAAACCAACGAACTGTTTATTCCACCTGGACCTCGTCTGGGCGATAAAGTCGTTGAGGTCAGCAATCTGCGTAAATCCTACGGCGATCGCGTGCTGATCGACGATCTGAGCTTCTCTGTACCGAAAGGCGCTATCGTCGGCATCATCGGTCCGAACGGCGCGGGTAAATCAACCCTGTTCCGTATGATGTCCGGTCAGGAACAGCCCGACAGCGGCACCATCTCGCTGGGCGAAACCGTGAAGCTGGCCTCTGTTGACCAGTTCCGTGACGCAATGGATAACAGCAAAACCGTGTGGGAAGAAGTTTCCGGCGGGCTGGATATCATGAAGATCGGCAACACCGAAATGCCAAGCCGTGCTTACGTAGGCCGTTTTAACTTCAAGGGCGTGGATCAGGGTAAACGCGTGGGCGAACTGTCCGGCGGTGAGCGCGGTCGTCTGCACCTGGCCAAGCTGCTGCAGGTTGGCGGCAACATGCTGCTGCTCGATGAACCGACCAACGACCTGGATATTGAAACCCTGCGCGCGCTGGAAAACGCCCTGCTGGAATTCCCGGGCTGCGCGATGGTTATCTCGCACGACCGTTGGTTCCTCGACCGTATCGCGACCCATATTCTGGACTACCAGGATGAAGGTAAAGTGGAGTTCTTCGAAGGTAACTTTACCGAATACGAAGAGTACAAGAAACGCACACTGGGCGCCGAAGCTCTGGAGCCGAAGCGTATCAAGTACAAGCGTATTTCTAAGTAATTACCGTTAAGTGCCGTATCCGGTCTACGAGGTTAGTACGACTTCCAGGCCGGATAAGCGCGGCGCCATCCGGCATTAAAACCTAACCCTGCTCACCCATCAATTCTTTCACCAACTCCACGCAGCGCAGGAATCGGCCATCGTAGTCAGGCTCCTGAACGTGCACGAAATTGATATTGTTTTCGTGCAGCATCTCGACCAACAGCGACTGAAACGCTTTTCGGTCAACCGAGCTGCCAAGGCTACGCAAACCATCCGCCACCCATGGAGTGTTGTTTTCCAGCAGGATCACCAGGTCAAAACGGTACTCATCAATCAGCGCCTGCACAAACGGGTGTTCGCGCCCTTCGTACTTTTTACAGAATGCCTGAGTGGTCACGAAATCGGTGTCGATGAACGCCACTTTATTGGCATACTTGACAGCAAAATCAATGTATTGCGCTTGTCCCAGGGCGATCTTATCGTAGTCGGAATACTGCAACGCCATCTCGTCGCCGCCCAAATGGGAGAAGACGTAATCACGCCCGTATTCCCACGCACTGGTGGTGTTAAAGATATTGGCGAGCTTGTTCACCAGCGTGGATTTTCCGCTCGACTCCCCGCCGAGGATCGCCACGGTGCGCACGAAAAACGGTTTCACTTCGGTGGGAATATACTCCCAATAGCGAAACGGGTTTTCGCGAATTTGCCCGCCACTGATGTTCATAAACGTTCGTTTCGGATCCACCAGCACCGTTTCGATCCCCAGATGTTTCAGATACTGCGGCGCATCTGACTCTTCAGAGGTGTAGATCCAGTTTGGCTGGATCCCCTTCTCCTGCATAAACGTTTTGATACCGTTGCTCCACACGTCCCAACCGTGCGGATACGGCTCCATACCCTCTTCGTTGAAGGCATGAATTCGGATATTTTTCTGATATTTAAATGTTTGCAGCAGCCAACGTAAACGATCGGGCACCGTCGGCTGTTGCGACATGGCGCTGTCTTCAAACAGGCTGCGATCGCGCGTATCGTCATACCCCATGATGATATGCAGCTCATCGACCTGACTACAGGCGCGCTGGATCAGATAGATGTGGCCGGTGTGCAGCGGATAAAATTTACCAAATACCACACCGATATTTTTCTGCTGGCGCGGAAACTCCAGCCCGAGAAAACGGTGCAACGCCTCCAGCTTTTGCGCGCTGGGGCTTTTGATTTTGGCATTCAGCAGTTGGCTTAAATATCCCTTGGTCATGCCACTGGCATCCGCCACCTGTTGCAGGGTACAGCCCTTTTGCTTTATGGCGGTTTTGAGATAGTCGAACGATGACACAAGAGCCTCCTGCTGGAAAAATCGCGTAACACTGCCTGATGGCGCTTCGCTTATCAGGCCTACAACATCAATCCGTAGGCCGGATAAGACGCATTGCGTCGCCATCCGGCAAATTATACAACATCACTGCATACAGAGGATTATAAGTCGTCAAACACGCTTAACGCATCTGCAAGCTTTTTAACGCCGAAAACCTGCATCCCTTCCGGCACTTTTTTCGGGACGTTGGCGGCAGGTACAATCGCCCGACGGAAACCATGCTTCGCCGCTTCAGAAATACGCTCCTGGCCACTCGGCACCGGGCGAATCTCGCCTGCCAGTCCCACTTCGCCAAAGACCACTAAATCCTGCGGCAGCGGTCTGTCACGCAGGCTGGAGACCATTGCCAGCAGCAGCGCCAGATCGGCGCTGGTTTCCGTAACTTTGACACCGCCGACCACGTTGACGAACACGTCCTGATCCGCCATCTGTAAGCCGCCGTGACGATGCAGCACCGCCAGCAGAATCGCCAGACGGTTCTGTTCCAGGCCGACCGCCACGCGACGCGGGTTCGCCATCATTGAGTGATCGACCAGCGCCTGAATCTCTACCAGCAGCGGACGCGTACCTTCCCAGACCACCATCACCGAACTACCGGAAGTAACTTCATCGCCACGGCTTAAGAAGATAGCGGAAGGGTTGCTGACTTCACGCAGGCCCTGCTCGGTCATGGCAAAGACGCCAAGCTCATTCACCGCGCCAAAGCGGTTTTTATGGCTACGCAGGGTACGAAAGCGGGAATCAGCGTCACCGTCGAGCAGCACCGAGCAGTCGATACAGTGCTCCAGCACTTTTGGCCCCGCCAGCGATCCGTCTTTAGTCACATGACCTACCATCACAATTGCCACGCCACGCGTTTTGGCAAAGCGCGTCAGGTAAGCGGCCGTTTCGCGCACCTGCGCCACGCTGCCCGGCGAAGACTGAATATCCGCCATGTGCATCACCTGAATGGAGTCGATCACCATCAGTTTCGGCTGTTCTTCTTCGGCAATCAGGCAAATTTGTTCGATGCTGGTTTCCGACAGCATGTTCAGATTCGCCGTCGGCAGGCCAAGCCGATGCGCGCGCATCGCCACCTGCTGTAGCGACTCTTCGCCAGTGACGTACAGCGTTTTCATCTGCTCCGCCAGCCTGCACAGAGTTTGCAGCAACAGGGTCGATTTGCCCGCGCCGGGGTTACCGCCAATCAGAATAGCGCTGCCTGGCACCACACCGCCGCCCAGCACACGGTCAAACTCTTTAAATCCGGTGGAAAAACGCGGCAATTCTTCAAGACTGATGTCAGACAGCTTCTGCACTTTTGCGACACCCGCATTCCCGGCATAGCCGCTGAGCCGCTCGTTACGCGCCACCGTCGGCGACGCGGCAAGGCGCACCTCGGTAATGGTGTTCCAGGCCTGGCAGGCGCTACATTGCCCCTGCCAGCGCGGGTAATCGGCCCCGCATTCATTACAAACAAAGGCGCGTTTTGGAGCTTTTGCCACGTTTTACCTCTTTCGTTAACGCTGTTGCCGGATGACGCTGACGCTTATCAGGCATCAAAACTATTTCTGGTTCATGCTGCCGGAGAGAATGCAGAACACCCCCATTAGATCGGCGTGACGGATAGTAATCTCTGTCTTTTCATTCACTTTGGGTTTGGCATGATACGCAATGCCCAACCCCGCGGTTTTGATCATCGGCAGATCGTTCGCGCCGTCGCCGATCGCCACCGTCTGCGCCATCGGGATCTCATACTCTTGCGCCAGACGGGTCAGCGTATTGGCTTTGTACTGCGCATCGACGATGTCGCCAATCACGTTGCCGGTAAATTTCCCGTCCATGATCTCCAGCTCGTTTGCTACAGCCGCCGTCAGACGTAACTTATTACGCAGATAATCCGCAAAGAAGGTAAACCCACCGGAGGCGATGGCCACTTTCCAACCCAGCGTTTCCAGCTTCAACACCAGTTGAGTCAGGCCAGGCATCAGCGGTAAATTTTCGCGTACCTGATGCAGAATATTGGCATCCGCACCTTTCAGCGTTGCCACACGGCTGCGCAGGCTGGCGGTAAAGTCCAGCTCACCGCGCATCGCACGTTCGGTAACTTCGGCAACCATCTCACCGGTGCCGGCCAGCTTCGCGATTTCATCAATGCACTCGATCTGGATCGCCGTTGAATCCATATCCATCACCAGCAAACCCGGCGTACGCAGATGTGGAATCTTGCCGAGTGGCGCAACATCCAGTTTGGCATCATGCGCCAGTTTTGCCGCACGCGGCGTTAACGAACCTGCCAGGCGAATCACCTGATAATCCTCAACGCACCAGGCGGCCACGATCACCATCGCCGCGCCCAGTTTGCTCTGGTATTGCGTGAGACGTTGTTTATCCAGCCCGCGACCATACAGCAGCCAGCCACTACGGCCCGCGTGGTAATCCAGCGGCATGACTTCATCGCCACTTAAAGAGAGGGGCAGACCTGGCCACAGAGAGACATCTTCAGGTAGATCGCACCAGGTAATGTTAGGCATTAAAGCTCCTGTAAAATCGTTCGGGTCGGAATCATCCAGGGGAAAATAACGCATGAGGCTACCCTGTAACCAGCGCTTCTGGCAACATTAAGTCTCAAATTTTCAGCAGGTGGAATATGGCTCGCACAAAACTGAAATTCCGACTACATCGTGCAGTGATTGTATTGTCCTGCCTGGCGCTACTCGTCGCCCTGATGCAGGGCGCATCCTGGTTTAGTCAAAGCCACCAGCAACAACGTAATCCGCAACTGGAAGAGCTGGCCCGTACGTTGGCACGTCAGGTCGCATTAAACGTCGCGCCGCTGATGCATACCGAAACACCGGATGAAAAACGCATTAAAGCAGTGCTCACGCAGTTGACGGAAAGTAGCCGTATTCTGGATGCGGGCGTGTACGATGAACAGGGTGACCTGATTACCCGTACCGGTGAGAGCGTTAACGTTCGTGACCGACTGGCGCTGGACGGTAAAAAAGCCGGGGGATATTTCAACCAGCAGATTGTCGAACCCATTCAAGGCAAAAATGGTCCACTGGGCTATCTGCGCCTGACGCTGGATACCCACACGCTCGCCACCGAGGCCAAACAGGTGGATAACACCACCAACATTCTACGCCTTATGCTGCTCCTGTCACTGGCGATTGGCGTGGTGCTGACCCGGACCTTACTGCAAGGTAAACGCACCCGCTGGCAACAATCGCCGTTCCTGCTTACCGCCAACAAACCGGTGCAGGAAGAAGATAAAGATGATTAAGAAAAGGAAATCGCTATGACTACCCTGCGTCTGCTTATCTCAGACTCTTACGATCCGTGGTTTAACCTGGCGGTTGAAGAGTGCATATTTCGCCAGATGCCCGCCACACAGCGCGTTCTGTTCTTATGGCGTAACGCCGATACGGTGGTGATTGGTCGGGCGCAAAACCCATGGAAAGAGTGCAATACCCGCCGTATGGAAGAGGATAACGTGCGGCTCGCTCGTCGCAGCAGCGGCGGCGGCGCGGTGTTTCATGATTTAGGCAATACCTGCTTTACCTTTATGGCCGGCAAACCGGAATACGACAAAACTATCTCTACCTCTATCGTACTCAACGCATTGAATTCATTGGGCGTTATGGCCGATGCTTCGGGACGCAACGATCTGGTGGTGAAAACGCCGGACGGCGATCGCAAAGTCTCTGGTTCAGCCTATCGCGAAACCAAAGATCGCGGCTTCCATCACGGTACGCTGCTGCTGAATGCTGACCTCAGTCGCCTGGCGAACTATCTGAATCCGGATAAAAAGAAACTCGCGGCGAAAGGGATTACCTCCGTTCGCTCTCGCGTGGCCAATCTTACCGAGCTATTACCGGGCATCACCCATGAACAGGTCTGCCAGGCGGTCACGGACGCCTTTTTCGCCCATTACGGCGAGCGCGTCGAAGCAGAAGTAATATCCCCGGATAAAACGCCGGATCTGCCGAATTTTGCCGAAACCTTTGCGCGCCAGAGCAGTTGGGAGTGGAATTTCGGCCAGGCGCCGGCATTCTCACATTTGCTGGACGAGCGTTTCACCTGGGGCGGCGTCGAGCTACATTTCGACGTCGAAAAAGGTCATATCACCCGTGCGCAGGTCTTTACCGACAGCCTCAATCCCGCGCCGCTGGAAGCGCTGGCGGGGCGACTACAAGGGTGTTTGTACCGCGCGGATATGCTACAACAAGAGTGCGAGGCGCTGCTGGTTGATTTCCCGGAGCAGGAAAAAGAACTGCGGGAACTGTCGGCATGGATTGCACTCGCCGTACGTTAATAAAAAAAAGCCGGATGGCGGCTACGCCTTATCCGGCCTACGATCGCGAGGCCCGGTAAGCGCGGCGCCACCGGGCATAACACAGTCTTACTCTTTATCGCCCAGCAGAACGGATTCCAGCGCGATTTTGATCATGTCGTTGAAGGTCGTCTGACGCTCAGCGGCAGTGGTCTGCTCGTGGGTACGGATATGGTCGGACACGGTGCAGATAGTCAGCGCTTTCGCACCAAACTCAGCAGCAACGCCATAGATGCCCGCCGCTTCCATTTCCACGCCCAGTACACCGTATTTTTCCATCACGTCGAACATTTCGCCGTCCGGAGAGTAGAACAAGTCAGCGGAGAACAGGTTGCCTACGCGCGCGTCAACGCCCAGCGCTTTTGCCGCATCAACTGCGTTACGTACCATGTCAAAGTCAGCGATAGCCGCAAAGTCATGATCTTTAAAGCGGATACGGTTCACTTTAGAGTCGGTGCAGGCGCCCATACCGATCACCACGTCGCGCAGTTTGACGTCCATACGCACAGCGCCGCAGGAGCCAACGCGAATGATTTTCTTCACGCCGAAATCGGTGATCAACTCTTTGGTGTAGATGGAGCAGGATGGGATACCCATACCGTGGCCCATCACGGAGATCTTACGGCCTTTGTAAGTACCGGTGAAACCTAACATGCCGCGAACGTTGTTCACTTCACGAACATCTTCGAGGAAAGTTTCAGCAATATGTTTTGCACGCAGCGGGTCGCCCGGCATCAATACGACGTCAGCGAAATCACCCATTTCTGCATTAATATGTGGAGTTGCCATCTTCAGTTCCTTTTACATTGTTGTTTTTGCCGGATGGCGGCTGCGCCTTATCCGGCCTACAAACGATTCCTGGTAGGCCGGATAAGCGTAGCGCCATCCGGCAACGGGCATTACAGCATGTTTTTACCGTAGTCCATCGGCGATGTGCCAAAGTAGCTCGCCAACGTCTGGCCGATATCCGCGAAGGTTTCACGGTGACCTAAAGAGCCAGGTTTCACTTTCGGACCGTAGATCAGCACCGGAATGTGCTCACGGGTATGGTCGGTACCGGTCCAGCTCGGGTCGCAGCCGTGGTCGGCGGTGAGGATCAGAATATCATCTTCACCCACCAGCTCCATCAGCTCCGGCAGACGGCGGTCAAACAGTTCCAGACCTGCGGCATAGCCCGCGATGTCGCGGCGGTGGCCCCAGGAAGAGTCGAAGTCCACAAAGTTAGTGAAGACAATGGTCTCGTCACCCGCTTCTTTCATCTCTTTGATGGTGGCGTCGAACAGCGCATCCAGACCGGTCGCTTTCACTTTTTTAGTGATACCGCAGTTGGCGTAAATGTCCGCGATCTTACCGACAGAGACAACATGACCTTTTTTCTCGTCAACCAGTTTCTGCAGCACGGTCGGCGCTGGCGGCTCAACGGCCAGGTCGTGACGGTTACCGGTACGCTGGAAGTTACCGGCTTTATCACCGATAAACGGACGCGCGATAACACGACCGATGTTGTAACCGCCTTCGGTCAGCTCTTCACGGGCGATTTCGCACAGCTCGTAAAGTTTATCCAGGCCAAAAGTCTCTTCGTGGCAGGCAATCTGGAACACGGAGTCAGCGGAGGTATAGAAAATCGGCTTCCCGGTTTTCATATGTTCTTCGCCCAGTTGATCCAGAATCACAGTACCGGAAGAGTGGCAGTTACCGAGGTAACCCGGCAGGTTGGCACGCTTAACCAGTTTGTCCAGTAACTCCTGCGGGAAGCTGTTTTCATGATCGGAGAAATAGCCCCAGTCAAACAGAACCGGAACACCGGCGATTTCCCAGTGGCCAGACGGCGTATCTTTCCCGGAAGAGAGTTCATGCGCCCATGCATAGGCGCCAATGACTTCCGCGTTACCGTCCATACCAGCAGCAATTTTACCGGTAGAACCTTCGTGAGCTTTCACCAGGCCCAGACGGGTCAGGTTAGGCAGATTCAGTGGGCCTTTGCGACCATTATCAGCTTCGCCTTTCGCACAGGCTTCTGCAATGTGTCCCATAGTGTCTGAGCCTACGTCGCCAAAGCGATCCGCATCTTCAGTCGCACCAATACCAAAGGAGTCCAGCACCATAATAAATGCACGTTTCATCTTGTTCTCCATACATCTGCGCCGCAAAAAAGCGATCAGATCAGTATACAGTTATTCGGTTATACGACGATAGACTGTCGGTGTAATTTCTGGCGCTTTATCGTCAAGGCTGATTGCCGCTTTGACCGCTTTCGCCGCTTCCTGCCAGCTGGCTTCATCTTTCGCGTGGATCACTGCCAGCGGACGCTGTCCGTCTACGCTGTCGCCCAAACGGGCCATGTCGCTAAAGCCGACGCTGTAATCAATGGTGTCCGATGCCTGACGGCGTCCGCCGCCCATAGAAACGACTGCCATACCCAGCGCACGGGTATCCATCGCGCTGACGAAACCTTCGGTATCAGCATAGACGGCTTTACTGAGCATCGCCGTCGGCAGATACTTCGCATAGTTTTCGACGAAGTCGGTCGGGCCTTTCTGCGCCGCAACCATACGGCCAAAAATTTCCGCCGCTTTACCGTTGTCCAGCACCGCCTGCAATTTCGCGCGGGCTTCGGCGTCATCTTTCGCCAGATTGCCGGAGATCAGCATTTCCACGCACAGCGCCATGGTGACGTCTAACAGACGCGGATTACGGTATTCACCGGTCAGGAACTGGACGGCCTCGCGGACTTCTACCGCGTTACCTGCGCTGGAAGCCAGCACCTGGTTCATATCGGTTAACAGTGCGGTGGTACGGACACCCGCCCCGTTCGCCACGCCGACAATCGCTTCGGCAAGGGCTTCAGAAAGTTCATAGGTCGGCATAAACGCGCCGCTGCCTACTTTCACATCCATCACCAGCGCATCCAGCCCTTCCGCCAGCTTTTTCGCCAGGATAGAGCCGGTAATCAGCGGGATGGAATCCACCGTCGCGGTAATATCGCGGGTGGCATAAAAACGTTTATCCGCCGGTGCGAGCGAGCTGGTTTGCCCAATAATCGCCACACCCACGTCTTTAATAATTTCACGGAAACGTGCGTCGTCCGGGAAGATGTCAAACCCAGGAATCGCTTCCAGTTTATCGAGCGTACCGCCGGTATGACCCAGGCCGCGCCCGGAAATCATCGGAATATAGCCGCCGCAGGCAGCAACCATCGGGCCTAACATCAGTGACGTTACGTCACCCACGCCGCCGGTAGAGTGTTTATCCACAATCGGGCCGTTCAGTTGCAGGCTTTTCCAGTCCAGCACGGTTCCTGAATCACGCATTGCCATGGTTAGCGACACACGCTCGGGCATTGTCATATCGTGGAAGAAAATGGTCATCGCCAGGGCGGCGATTTGCCCTTCAGAGATGGTGTTGTCACGAATCCCATTGATAAAGAAACGAATTTCTTCATCGCTCAGCGCATGACCATCACGTTTTTTACGAATAATTTCTTGTGCGAGAAACACGTTAACCTCCCGATTATGGGCCGGGTAAGCAGTGCGCTCCCCGGCAAGTCGTATTGATGCCAGATGGCGCCTAGCGCCTTATCCGGCCTACGATGGGCAATTTAAACTTAGTAGCTGCTTGCGCTCTTACCGTCGCCGTGACCCAGCGCTTTGAGCAGGCTCGCCAGCAGGCTGGATGCGCCAAAGCGGTAATGACGGGAATCCGCCCAGTCGGCGCCAAACAGTTCGTCAGCAATCGCCAGGAACTGCTGTGCATCTTCTGCAGTACGTACGCCGCCAGCGGGTTTGAATCCAACGGTTTTAGAAACGCCCATATCACGGATCACTTCCATCATGATGCGTGCGCTTTCTGGCGTCGCATTGACCGGTACTTTACCGGTAGACGTTTTGATGAAATCAGCACCCGCTTTGATAGAAATTTCAGACGCTTTGCGAATCAGGGCTTCTTCTTTCAGCTCCCCAGTTTCGATGATCACTTTCAGCAGCACGTTTGCCGCTGCACAGGCGTCTTTACAGGCTTTAACCAGGTCAAAACCAACCTGCTCGTTACCCGCGATCAGCGCACGATACGGGAACACCACGTCAACTTCGTCAGCACCGTAGGCAATCGCCGCGCGGGTTTCAGCCAGCGCGATCTCGATGTCGTCATTGCCGTGCGGGAAGTTGGTGACGGTGGCAATACGGATGTCCGGCGTGCCCTGCTCTTTCAGAGTCTTACGTGCAACAGGAATGAAACGTGGATAGATGCAAATTGCTGCCGTGTTGCCAACCGGGGTCTTCGCCTGATGACACAGCGCGATCACTTTTTCATTGGTGTCGTCGTCATTCAGGGTGGTCAGGTCCATCAGTTTCAGGGCACGCAGGCTGCTTGCTGTTAAATCGGTCATAACATTCTCCAACGGCTTCGCCGTATAAAATTTCACCTTGCGAGTTTGTTAGTATTCTAACATCCGCTCGCCATTACACTTCGATATACATCACAGTTAATGAAAACCACATACAGATTTGCATTACTCTAATGAGATCCACTTCAAATAATTAACCTTTACAGACACGATGGGGTGGCATCAGGCGCATCCGGATCAAAGGTTGGGGCGCTGTTGCTTTCTACAATGGCGCGACACCTTCGGCACATAAAGGAACCAACGATGCCCACTTCAAGCGAATTCGCGCTGCAACAGCGGTGCCAACAAATCGTGACCAGCCCGACGCTCAGCCCTGAGCAGAAACGCCACTTTCTGGCGCTGGAGGCAGAAAACGCGCTGCCTTATCCGCAACTGCCCGCTGAAGCCCGCCAGGCGCTGGATGACGGGGTGATCTGCGATATGTACGAAGGTCATGCCCCGTTCAAACCGCGCTATGTCTTACCCGACTATGCGCGTTTTCTGGCCAACGGTTCCTCATGGCTTGAGCTTGAAGGAGCCAGTGACCTTGATGATGCGTTGTCCTTGCTCACCATCTTGTACCACCACGTTCCATCAGTGACCTCAATGCCGGTCTACCTCGGTCAGCTCGACGCCCTGTTGCAACCATATGTTAGAATTCTAACACAAGATGAGATCGATATTCGAATAAAACGTTTCTGGCGTTATCTCGACAGAACCCTGCCAGACGCGTTTATGCATGCCAATATCGGCCCCGCCGATACGCCAGTCACCCGCGCAATTTTACGCGCAGATTCAGATTTAAAGCAGGTTTCACCGAATCTGACATTTATTTATGATCCGCAAATCACCCCTGACGATCTGCTGCTCAACGTGGCGCAAAATATCTGCGAGTGCAGTAAGCCACATATATCCAACGGCCCCGAAAATGATAAAATTTTCACAAAAGGTCAGTATGGCGTCGTGAGTTGTTACAACTCTTTACCGCTCTCCGGAGGCGGTAGCACGCTGGTCAGGCTTAATCTGAAAGCCATCGCAGAGCGCAGCACCTCTGTCGATGACTTCTTTACGCGCACCCTGCCGCACTACTGCCAGCAGCAAATCGCTATCATTGATTCACGATGTGAATTCCTCTACGAGAAATCACATTTCTTTGAGAATAGCTTCCTCGTGCAGGAAGGGTTGATTGATCCCGAACGTTTTGTGCCGATGTTCGGGATGTATGGTCTGGCGGAAGCGGTAAACCTGCTATGTGAAAAGGCAGGACAAAGCGCCCGCTATGGGAAAGATGCGTTCGCCAATCAGCTCGGATACCGCATTAGCGCCCAACTGGCGGAGTTTGTCGAACGCACACCGGTGAAGTATGGCTGGAAGCAGCGCGCGATGCTGCATGCACAGTCGGGGATCAGTTCTGACATCGGCACCACGCCCGGCGCGCGTCTGCCTTATGGTGATGAACCTGACCCGATCACCCATCTGCAAACCGTCGCGCCGCATCACGCATATTATCACGCCGGGATCAGCGATATCCTGACGCTGGATGAAACCATCAAGCGTAATCCACAGGCGCTGGTGCAACTGTGCCTCGGCGCGTTTAAAGCCGGAATGCGTGAATTCACCGCCAACGTGAGCGGCAACGATCTGGTCCGCGTCACGGGCTATATGGTGCGCCTGTCGGATCTGGAAAAATATCGTGCCGAAGGATCTCGCACTAACACCACCTGGCTTGGTGAAGAGGCCGCACGCAATACGCGTATTCTGGAACGACAACCTCGTGTGATAAGCCATGAACAGCAGATGCGCTTCAGTCAGTAAACTGATCCCTTTCTCCTGCGTCGACGGGCCGGGCAGCCGCCTGGCTCTGTTCCTGCAAGGGTGTAATCTGCGCTGTAAGAACTGCCACAATCCATGGACGATGGGGCGCTGCAACGACTGCGGAGAATGTGTGCTGCATTGCCCGCATGAAGCGCTAAGCCTGAGTGCAGGGAAAGTATGGTGGCAGTCCGATGTGTGTCAGCAGTGCGACACCTGCCTGCACCTGTGCCCGCAGCAGGCGACGCCGATGGCGCAAACCATGAGTGTTGATCAGGTGCTGCAGCATATTCGCAAGGCAGCCCTGTTTATTGAGGGAATTACGGTCAGCGGTGGCGAAGCAACTACCCAGTTACCGTTTATTGTGGCGCTGTTTACCGCGCTCAAAAGCGATCCTCTGCTGCAACATCTGACCTGCATGGTCGACAGTAACGGCATGCTGAGCGAAACCGGCTGGCAAAAACTATTGCCGGTGTGCGACGGCGTAATGCTCGATTTAAAAGCGTGGGATAGCACGTACCATCGCCAGCTTACCGGGAGAGATAATACGCTGATTAAACAAAGCATTACCTTTCTGTCAAGGCAGGGAAAGCTTGCTGAGCTACGCCTGTTAGTGATCCCCGACCATGTGGATTATTTGCAACATATTGATGCGCTGGCAGCGTTCATTAAGCAGTCAGGCGACGTACCGGTGCGGCTGAACGCCTTTCATGCGCATGGGGTGTATGGCGAAGCAAAAGACTGGCCGAGCGCAACGCCAGAGGATGTGGAGCAACTGGCGGCAGGATTGCGCGAACGTGGTGTGGATAACCTGATTTTCCCGGCGCTGTATCTGTGATTGCCGGATGCGACGACATCATTTGTAGGCCGGATAAAGCGCAACCGCCATCCGGCACCCAACAATCACACATTAAACAACGCGGTCGTATTGCGATACAGCGCATCTGCTATCACGTCCGCAGGCTCCGAACGCAGTTCGCATAATGTCCCAAATACTCTGACCGCCTGCTCGGGGCGGTTGGGCTGCCCCTGAAAGCCATTGAGCGGCATGTCCGGCGCGTCGGTTTCCAGCAGGAGTGATTCCAGCGGCAGTTGCGCCATCACCTCACGGGTTTTACTGGCGCGTGGATAGGTAATAGTGCCGCCAACGCCAATTTTGTACCCCAGTTGCACAAAGCGTTGCGCCTGCTGCAAACTCCCGGAAAAACCATGCACCACGCCGGTTCGTGGCAGAGCATGACGTTTCAGAAGCATCGCCAATTTGTCATGAGTCCGTCGCGAATGCAGGATCACCGGCAGTTCGTAACGCTTCGCCAGTTTAAGCTGCGCTTCCAGCACCCGTTCTTGTTTATCAAATTGCGGATCGTCCCGGTAAAGATCCAGTCCAATCTCGCCCACGGCTACCAGCTTTTGCGGGCGCGTATCCAGCGCCTGCTGCAGTTGGTCCAGACTGTCATCGCCGTGTTGTTCAATAACAATGGGATGCAGACCCAAAGCAGCAAACAACGGCGGATACTTTTCCGCTAACGCCAGTACGCGGGAAAAGTTTGCCGCCTGCGTCGCCGGAACAATGATGCAATTCACACCGACCGCCGCAGCACGTTGAATGCTGGCGGGCTCATCGTCAGTAAACGGCGGGAAATCAAAGTGACAATGTGTATCAATGAAGCGAAAACTCACGCCAGATCCTCGTTATCAAACGTTGTATCGTTAGCCTGAGGCGCATTGGTCACCACCGGCGCGTGGGCATCGTTGGCCACCGGTGCGGGAGGAACCACCACCGGTCCCGGCACGACAATCTTCGGCGTCTGACGAGGCAATGGCGCGTTTTTCGCCAACAACTTGCCGACGGTGGCCAGGAAGTAACGACCACACAAACGCCCGGTCTTATAGTCTTCTCGCAGCGCCGGAATACGGCTGCCCAGCGCCATGCTATGGAGCGGTTTTGGCGGATAGATCTCAAAGATTCGCAGCTTACCCGGCGGCTTTTCAATAAAGCTCTGGATCGCGCGATAGCTGGTTTCATGGTGCTGGACCAAATTCAGCAACGGTTGCAGACTGCTTTCGCCCAGCCAGCGCTCCATACGTTTAAACCACTGCGGGGTGTAGTACATTTGCGAAGGCACAGTGCGGATCACCACCAGCGTTTTTGCGCCGCGCTTCGCCGCCTCCTGCACGGGTATGGCATCGCTTACTCCCCCGTCCAGATAGTTCACACCGTCCAGCGCAACACCTGTGCGGTAGAATCCCGGAATAGCGCTGGAGGCGCGAATGAGATCGAGCCAGTTTTGTCGGTTCGGCGAAAAATAACCTGGCGTATAATCATCCCCCCGACAGGCGCACATATAAAACGCTTTCCCTGCGGCAAACAAACGCTCGGCGTTATCCATCGCCAGCGGCATCTGGGATGCGGTCGAATCCACCAGCCAGTCGAGATCGATTAAGTTTCCCCCGCGCACAAAGCGTACCGGGTCAAAAAACTCACGACGGGTGGTGTAACGCATAATGACTTTACGGCCATAACCAGGCTGGTTACACAGATAGGCTGAAAGGTTTTGCGCACCGGCGGACGTCCCGTAGTAAAAGTCAAAGGGATTAAACTGCGCACGCATGAATTCATCCAGTACGCCAGCGGTGAAAATGCCTCTTTGTCCCCCGCCCTCACACACCAGCGCCATACTGCCTGGTTGGAACGGACGTAACGATAACGGCGCAATATTACCGAGCGTGACGGGTATTCTCTGCCCCACCTCTGCCTTCCTGTTGTTTTTGTAATAGAACAACAAAGTAACGCAAATTGCCTGACGCTAAAACCGTAAAAGCCAGTCCACTGGACTGGCTTGGTAGCAAGTTATCTTTACGGTTTACTTACTAGGGTCGTTTACGACCGGTAAACAGGCTGACCAGAAACAGAATGATCCCCACCACGAAAACAATTTTCGCTGCGCCTGCAGCGGTACCTGCCAGTCCACCAAAACCCAGTGCGGCGGCAATTAACGCGATAACCAGAAATATGATGCCCCATCGAAACATGCGCTTCTCCTTTACCATAGTTAATGTCACCGCTTGTTATGAGCGCTCAGGCTGCTCATCGGCGATATTTTTAGTGTGGTGCACAACACGCCTCCCGACAAACGTCAGGAGGACGAATTAAGTCGAATTACTGAGTTTTAAGGTCGTTTTTGACGCTTTTCACGCCATCAACCGCTTTGGCGATGCTCTCAGCACGATCGCTTTGTGCTTTTGAGTCAACGGTGCCGGAAAGTTGAACCACTCCATCAGTCGTCTCTACTTTCACTTTACGGGAAGGGACAATGTCATCAGCCAGCAGTTTTGCTTTAACTTCGCTGGTGGTTGCCGTGTCGCCCGCATAGCCTTTTACTGAGGTGCTTTTGCTATCGCGTACGTGCAGTTTGTCGCTCACTGAGGTTACGCCCTCAACGCCTTTGGCCACTTTCACGGCTTCTTCAGCCTGTGTCTGGCTTTCAACAAACCCGCTTAACGTCACCACTTTCTGGTCTGTTTTCACGGAAATATCGGTGCTCTTGATGCTTTCGTGATCCACCAGCGCAGCTTTTACTTTTGCTGTGATAGTGCTGTCATCCATGAAATTACCGACTTTGTTCATAGAGCTATCGACTTTCTGCCCCGCACTTTCGACACCAGATTGCGCTTTATCCGTCGTGGCGTTTTCTGCAAAAGCAGAACCCGTTGCAACAGCGGAGGTCAGCATCACGGCCAGCAGCGTTTTAGAAATCTTAAGTCCTGTCATTGTCATCGATGTATTCCTGTATGTTTTGCTAAAAGCGATGGTCTGCCGTAAACGGCGTTAACCAGCAACTAATCTTGTAAGTGGAATAAATATCAGCAATAGAAGCTGCAACAGGCAGCCTAAAAAGCATTTAACGCCGATATTTATGTCATCACATTGTTAAATATAGTTCAGGATTTCGTGATCGCAGTCCGGATTGACTAAAAAACAGGCAAACAACAGAAAAACGAGAGGTTTTAAGAACATTCCGCAAGGGATTTAAAAGACAGGAAAAGTTACCGGGCACGGCGGATTCCGTGCCCTGGGAGGCGATTAGTGTTCGCGCGTTTTGCGGAACTGAACGTCAGGGTAACGTTCCTGGGTGAGATTCAGGTTAACCATGGTCGGTGCGATATAGGTGAGGTTATCGCCACCATCCAGCGCCAGCTGAATTTCGTTTTTACGCTTAAATTCTTCGAATTTTTTCACGTCAGAACATTCTACCCAGCGCGCGGTCGCCACGTTGACCGACTCATAAATCGCTTCAACGTTGTACTCGCTCTTCAGGCGTGAAACCACCACGTCGAACTGCAGCACACCGACAGCGCCCACGATCAGATCGTTATTAGCAATTGGACGGAAGACCTGCACCGCACCCTCTTCCGACAGCTGAACCAGCCCTTTCAGCAGTTGCTTCTGCTTCAACGGATCTTTCAGGCGAATACGACGGAACAGCTCCGGCGCGAAGTTCGGAATACCGGTGAACTTCATCATTTCACCCTGGGTGAAGGTATCGCCGATCTGAATAGTGCCATGGTTGTGCAGACCGAGAATATCGCCCGGATACGCTTCTTCCACATGAGAACGGTCACCGGCCATAAAGGTCAGCGCATCAGAGATCACCACGTCTTTACCAATGCGCACCTGGCGCATTTTCATGCCTTTCTCGTACTTACCGGAAACCACACGCATGAACGCCACGCGGTCACGGTGTTTCGGATCCATGTTGGCCTGGATTTTAAACACGAAGCCGGTGAACTTCTCTTCTGAGGCTTCCACGGTGCGGGTATCAGTTTTACGCGGCATCGGCGCAGGCGCCCACTCCACTAAGCCGTCCAGCATATGGTCAACGCCGAAGTTACCCAGCGCGGTACCGAAGAAGACCGGGGTGATTTCGCCCGCGAGGAACAGATCATGGTCGAACTCGTTAGACGCACCCTGCACCAGCTCCAGCTCGTCGCGCAACTGCTGCGCCAGATCTTCACCCACAGCGGCATCAAGTTCCGGGTTATTCAGCCCTTTAACAATGCGCACTTCCTGGATGGTGTGTCCTTTACCCGTCTGGTACAGGTAAGTTTCGTCTTTATAAAGGTGATAAACGCCCTTGAACAGCTTCCCGCAGCCAATCGGCCAGGTGATCGGCGCACAGCCGATTTTCAGCTCGTTCTCGACTTCATCCAGCAGCTCCATCGGGTCACGGATGTCACGGTCGAGTTTGTTCATGAAGGTCAGGATCGGCGTATCGCGCAGACGGGTAACTTCCATCAGCTTGCGGGTACGATCCTCAACGCCTTTCGCGGCGTCGATAACCATCAGACAGCAGTCTACCGCCGTCAGAGTACGGTAAGTATCTTCGGAGAAGTCTTCGTGCCCCGGGGTGTCCAGCAGGTTCACCAGGCAGTCGTGATACGGAAACTGCATCACAGAGGTGGTAATGGAGATACCACGCTGCTTTTCCATCTCCATCCAGTCAGATTTTGCATGCTGGCTGGAGCCACGGCCTTTTACCGTACCGGCGGTCTGAATCGCCTGTCCGAATAACAGGACCTTTTCAGTAATGGTCGTTTTACCGGCATCCGGGTGAGAAATAATGGCAAAAGTGCGGCGCTTGGCCACCTCTTGCAAATAAGGAGACAACGTCATAGTCAAATCTTCTTAGGTAAGCACGGCAAAGGGCCGTGCAAGTTGAATACGAAAAATTGCGGCTATTTTACCCATCAACGGGGGGGAGGCAATCAGTGTTTACACAGGAGCTGCTCCAGTTCGCTTAATGACGCCACCGTCCAGGTCGGCTGAATGCCCGCTGGCAGCTCGCGATGGTGCGTATTTAGCCAGCAGGTGGATAGCCCGGCGTTAATGCCGCCCAGAATATCGGACTCTGCGGTATCGCCCACCATCAGCACGCGGGAACGATCAGGATTGCCCGCCTGCTCCAGCGCGTGGTCAAAAATACGGGGATCGGGTTTTGCCACCCCAACCTGCTCAGAAATCACCAGCAGATCGAAATAGTCGCGCAGCCCAGTCCGCTCAAGGCGGATTTGCTGCAACGCCGTAAAGCCGTTAGTAATGATACCGATTTTCGTTTTATCACGAATCGCATTGAGCAGAGAAACCGCCCCAGGCAACGGCGAGCAGATCTCCGCCATCGCATTGATAAATGCGTCATTAAGCTGGCCTGGTTCGACCTTCAGGCGTTCAGCCCAGCTCTGGAAACGGGCATGCTGCAGTTGCAATGAAGTAATCGCGCCGTTTTGATAATCCACCCACAGCGGTTTATTCACGGCCTGGTAGTCCTGAAAATCTTCAGCGGTAAAGGTAATGCTATAGTCGAGAAACATCCGCTGTAAGCCGGTAAACGAGTCAAACGTAAACAGCGTTTCGTCGGCATCAAAGAAAATCCAGTCCCACTTCTTCATCATTACACCTTGTCTTACATGCTGATTGGCAATGCCATGATAATGGCGTCTTCATGACCATCGGCCGTCGGATAATAATTGCGCCGGATCGTCGCCTCGTTAAAGCCCAGGCTTTCATACAGCGCGATAGCGGCAGCATTTGAGGCGCGCACTTCCAGCCACAGCGTCAAAATGCCACGCTTTTCCAGCTCATCGATCAGGTGCTCCAGCAGCTCGCGCCCCAGGCCCTGGCGTTGAAAGTCAGGATCGACGGCGATATTGAACAGCGTAGCTTCATCCAGCACCACCTGCGTAATCGCAAAGCCGGCCATCACGTCGTCAACCCTCAACTGAAAATTGAGGTAGCGATCGCCCTGGTTGCTGGCAAATGTTTTTTCACTCCACGGAAAAGCGTGGGCGCGTTTTTCAATCTGAAATGCTGCAGGTAAATCAGTCGGTTCGAGGGAAGAAATCGTGTTCATATGCGCAGATTTGTTGCCATAACGCGGCACGGGCCGCTGGGTTTTCCCGTAATTCATTAAACGCAGGACTCTCGACCTGAGCGCCTTCCAGCAGCAGCGGCTCTTCGGTTCCCAGCCGCCAGCTATTACAGCGACTGCCCTGCGGTAGCATGGCGACACGGTCAGGCGTCAATTGTAAAACCTGATCCGGGCTGACGGTTATTGCGCGTAAAATATCGCTCATTAACGGTTCGGTTAGCGCGGGTAGCTGTGCAGCAACCATCACTAAACGGATATGCGCAGGAATGGAGATCGCGATTTCGCCCTGCAGTGCGCCAGGACGACGCAGCGACCACTGCGTAATGCCCAGTTGCTGTAACTGCCAGTCTCGTCGGGATGTCATAGCGAAACACTCCTGTCTATCAGGGGCGCAAATATAGCAAATTTGTCGAATCCGTGCCATCAAACAACTATAATCCCCGGCTGTACAATTTAAGGAGCACTCCATGTCTGCTTTTACCCCGGCAAGTGAAGTCTTGCTGCGCCACAGTGATGATTTCGAACAAAGCCGTATTCTGTTTGCCGGTGATTTGCAGGATGACCTACCTGCCCACTTCGAAAGCGCCGCCAGCCGTGCGCACACTCAACAACTTCATCACTGGCAGGTGCTGAACCGCCAGATGGGTGACAACGTCCGTTTCAGCCTCGTCGCTAAGGCCGATGACGTTGCCGATAGCGATACGCTAATCTACTACTGGCCGAAGAATAAGCCGGAAGCGCAGTTCCAGCTGATGAACATTTTGTCGCTGTTACCGGTGGGCAGCGATGTTTTTGTTGTCGGTGAGAACCGCAGTGGCGTACGTAGTGCAGAGCAGATGCTGGCCGAATACGCACCGCTGAATAAAGTCGACAGCGCCCGTCGCTGTGGCCTGTACCACGGTCGTCTGGAAAAACAGCCAGTCTTTGATGCAGAAAAATACTGGGATGAATATCAGGTTGATAATCTGACCATCAAAACGCTGCCGGGCGTATTCAGCCGTGACGGCCTGGATGTTGGCAGCCAATTGCTACTCTCCACACTGACGCCGCATACCAAAGGTAAAGTTCTGGATGTCGGTTGTGGCGCAGGCGTACTCTCCGTCGCTTTAGCCAGCCATTCGCCAAAAGTCCGCTTAACCCTGTGTGATGTGAGCGCTGCCGCCGTTGAAGCCAGCCGTGCCACGCTTGCCGCCAACGGTATTGAAGGTGATGTGATCGCCAGTAACGTTTTTTCTGACGTGACGGGCCGCTTTGATATGATCATCTCCAACCCACCGTTCCATGATGGGATGCAGACCAGCCTCGATGCCGCGCAAACGCTGATTCGCGGCGCGGTGCGTCATCTCAACAGCGGCGGTGAACTGCGTATCGTGGCGAACGCCTTCCTGCCCTATCCGAAGGTGCTGGATGAAGTATTCGGATTCCATGAAGTTATCGCACAGACCGGACGCTTCAAGGTCTATCGCACCATCATGACGCGTCAGGCGAAAAAAGCGTAATTGTCTCGCATCGAACGGCCATTCACATGGCCGTTTTTGCATCAATCGGCCCAGCCTGTACAATTAACTATTGACGAAAAGTTGAAAACAACTAGAATGCGCCTCCGTGGTAACGATACTTTTTGAGTGTCGATGGTATGCGAAGGTGGCGGAATTGGTAGACGCGCTAGCTTCAGGTGTTAGTGTCCTTTCGGACGTGGGGGTTCAAGTCCCCCCCCTCGCACCATAATCCACGTTGATATTGCTCGCACTGGGCGAAGGTGGCGGAATTGGTAGACGCGCTAGCTTCAGGTGTTAGTGTCCTTTCGGACGTGGGGGTTCAAGTCCCCCCCCTCGCACCAACGAGGCGATATCAAAAAAATAAGATGACTGTGCGAAGGTGGCGGAATTGGTAGACGCGCTAGCTTCAGGTGTTAGTGTCCTTAGGATGTGGGGGTTCGAGTCCCCCCCCTCGCACCAATTATCTTATTTTCCTCTCGCTTTCTTCCCTGTTTCGCTTATCCCTGATTCCAGTTCATCATTACCAGCACAATGCCGCCGATCAACGCCGCGCATGAAGGTAACAGAACAAAATGCCGTAAGCGCTTGTGATATAGCATGAGCGAAGTCAGTAGTAATCCTAATACAATCATTACCTTCCATACATAGACTGACAGATCGGTAAATGCCATTCCGGCAATGAGCATCCCCGGCAACAGAACTCCCCATCCACTGCCCAGCGTACGTTGCAACATGGTTCCACCTACGACATTGATAATGATAACCAATATCATATGATATATTTTCTCATTTGTCAGCTGGGAGGCACTATCAATTATATGAGTTTTACTTAACGATTGATGACATGAATAACCTAAGGTGATAAATTGCTCGCCGATTAACGCTTCAACTAAAAATAAAGACCTCAGCGAATGATGCCCCGTTCGTTATTTGTTTTATTTACCAACACATCTTCGTATATTACAGATAACTAACAATATTTACCTATGACAGTACAATCCTGGCGAACTCTGCGCACTAAAAAATATCAACTCTCGTTGCGTTTGTTTCTGCTTCTCAACGCAGTCTCCGCGCTGTTTACGCTTTTTTTCCCACTTTTTGCCGTCAAAGCCGTATCAGTACCGGCTCTGCTGATACTGATCACCAGCACGCTGCTGCTTATATGGCATGGGAAATATACGGATAAAAAAATTAATCTCCCTTTTATTTCAATAATTTTTGGCTTGTTATGGGCATTTCATATTTTTCAGAAATATTCCACGCTCGGTCATAATGACTATTATTTTCTGTTAATCGCACTGCTCAGTGTACTGTTTATTGGATCTATTGCTTTTGCCAATAATATCATCGCGTTTACGCTTCACTCATTGCCTTCCGTCGCCGTCTGTTTATGGCTTAGCGGCAACGAGCATGGTTTACGAATTTTCTATTTTATGGCGTTACCGATGGCCGGGATCGCCATCCAGCATGTGATTCAAAAGCGCTACGATGGTTTCGCCCAGCAGTTGATGTACAAACTGCTGGAGGAACGAGAAACGCTCAGCGGACTCAGCATGCTTGATCCGCTTACTGGTTTATATAACCGCCGGGGGCTGCAACACAGACTCGATACACTGTTGGCGCTGAGCAACTCGAAGCACTACGTGTTGTTATTAGATATCGACCACTTCAAAGCCTATAACGATCATTACGGGCATATGATGGGTGACCAGGCGCTGATCCGCGTCTCAGCGGCCATTCGTGATTCCGTACGCTCCCGGGATGTGGTGGCGCGATTCGGCGGCGAAGAATTCATGGTTTTGCTGACCGCGATCGATCCGCAGCAGGCACAGGCTGCCGCCGAGCGTATTCGTCAGAAAGTGTACGACCTTAAAATACCCCACATGTTTAACGAAAGCGTGGCAACCAACGTGACCGTCAGTATTGGCATTGCGCCTCTGGTAGAGCAGGATATTGAGGCCGCTATCGCCAGAGCGGATAAAGCCCTATACGAGGCGAAAAACCTCGGGCGTAACAACACGCTGGTCAGCGATGAGCTACGGATAAACCGCCCTTCACTCTGAGCTATATGTGCGGTGGCACCCAGCATCGTGACAAAGATCTTGCCATCGTTCATTGTCAATTATAGGATTAGCAATCATTATCATTTAGATTAACATCCGTATATTGCCATGGCTTATCGTTCCGCACCGATCGTTGAAGATGTCATCTGGCGTAGCCACCTCCCAGCAAAGATGCCCTCGCTGGCGGCTGCTGTACGCGAAACGATAGCCAAGACCCGTGAGCACCTACTGGACTTCATTCGTCTTGACGAAATCCCCGTACCGGGCGCGATGACGTTACATGAATGGACGCAACCGGCGACGCTCAGTTCGCTGTTGGCCGTTTATTCAGACCATATCTATCGCAACCAACCTACGCTGACACGCGAAAATAAGCCGCTGATTTCTCTCTGGGCCCAGTGGTATATCGGCCTGATGATGCCTCCGCTCATGGTAGCTCTGCTGACGCAAAAAGAGGCTATCGATGTCTCTCCTGAACACATGCACGTAGAATTCCACGAAACGGGCCGTGCAGCCTGCTTCTGGATCGATGTGCATCAGGATCACCAGACCACGGCCCTGTCTCCTCAACAACGTATGGAAACGCTGATTCTCACAGCGCTGACGCCGGTTGTGCAGGCGCTGGAAGCGACAGGCGAGATCAACGCAAAGCTTATCTGGAGTAATACGGGATACTTAATTCACTGGTACTTAACGGAAATGAAGCCGTTGTTAGGTGAAGAACTGTTGAACACGCTGCGCCAGACCTGCTTTTTTGAGAAACAACTCTCCTGCGGCCAGGATAACCCCCTGTGGCGTACCGTTGTTCCACGCGAGGGACTGTTAGTTCGCAGAACCTGCTGCCAGCGCTATCGCCTGCCCGACGTTCAGCAATGCGGTGACTGTACGCTGAAATAAGCGAGGAACCGTAGCCCCTCGCCAACAAATTATGCAACCTGCTGATTTTCTTCTATACGCTGTGCTTCTTCTTTTTCCTGTGCCAGAAGCTGCTTTTCATAAACTTTAAAGAATGGGAAATAAATGATCGCCGACACCAATGCCAGCAGGACAACCAGGATGGCCGCACGATAATCCCAGCCTAACGCCCATGCCGCACCAACCGGAGCCGGGGCCGTCCAGGGAACGACGGAAATCACCCGACCAATTAAATCCAGCTTCATCGCCGCCCATGCCAGCACCGCATTCACCATCGGGGCCAACAGGAACGGGATAAAGAACACCGGGTTCATAACAATCGGCGTACCGAAAATCACCGGTTCATTAATATTGAAAATGCTGGGGACCACGCTCAAACGCCCAATCGAGCGTAAATGAGCCGAACGGCTGCGCAGATAGCAAATCACCAGCCCCATCGTCGCGCCGGACCCACCAACCACGATGAAAAACGTCCAGAATGCTTCCATAAAGATATGGGGCAAAGGCGCGCCCTGTGCCAGCGCCGACTGGTTCATTCCGAGATTGGTTAGCCAGAACATTTGCAGCATCCCCGATACAATCGCCGCACCATGGATCCCAGCAAACCACAGTAGATGACCAATCAGCACGGCCAGTAGTATCGCCGGGAGAGAATCAGCGGCGGATACCAGTGGTTTAAAGATGGCCATAATGGCCTGCGGGATTAGCATGTCAAACTGCGACTGTATAACCAGACTCAGAGGGTACAGAGTTAGCACCACCACCAGCACCGGGATCAGCAGATCGAAGGAGTTTTTGATCATTGGCGGCACCTGATCGGGTAAACGGATACCGATGTTGTGCGCCTTCAGGAAACGCATCATTTCAACACAGTAAATCGCCACCAGGATAGCGGTGAAAATCCCCGTCCCACCCAGGCTATCAACGGGCATCGTGCCTTTGGTTTTCGGCGCAGCAATCAGCAAAAAAGCCATAATGGACAACATCGCGCACATAAACGGATCTAATTGATACGACTTCACATAGTGCTTCCCCAGGTTATAAGCGATAGCCGCACATATGTAGACCGACATGATCCCCATCGTCATATCAAACGGAGTGAGGATTTGGCCTTCAAACTGTTTTGCCATGTCCAGCCATGCGCGGGCAAATCCCCATGTTGTATCAGGAGAAAATGGCGGGTAGGCAAAAACCAACAGAAATGAGCCTACGATCATAAATGGCATAGCCGAAATAAAACCATCACGAATTGCCATCACGTGACGTTGCGAAGAGATACGCCCGGCGACAGGGCTGACGTAGTTTTCAACAAAGCGGAAAATTACATTAAACACAGCATGGTTAGTAGACATAGCCGCTCTCCCGTTGCGCAAAACCCTGCAGCCATGCAGTCATCAACACCACCACGTAAAGCCCATTACACTTTTTCGCAACCGTGCCGGGAAGAGCACCAGCGCAACTGCATTTTGAGTTAAGTTTCATAGATGGCTCTTATTATGTGATACAGAGGAAGTGACAACTTCAGTATTAATCGTCATTTCAACAATCTGCAACCGGTTACTGTAACCGGTTTCTTTGATTGTGAAGACGATCGAAAAACTGCCAATGTTGCCATGTTGTTACAATAAAATATTTACAGAGAGGTGAGCCCTATGACAAATTACGCCATGCGGTTTTCTGCTGTGCGGAGCTGCCTGTAGGCACCATGGAGAGAAGAATGAGTTTGCAATCAGTACGCCAATTTTTGGCGCAGCATGCCCCAGATATTGAGATCATCGAATTAGACCAGAGCACGGCAACCGTCGAACTGGCAGCTAAAGCCCATAATGTCGAACCCGGTCAGATCGCGAAAACACTTTCGCTAAAGGTGAAGAACGACATCATCCTGGTTGTCGCCAAAGGCGATGCCCGGCTGGATAATAAAAAGCTAAAGAGCACGTTCGGTGCCAAAGCCCGTATGCTGAGTAGTGATGAGGTAGTGAACGCGACGGGTCATCCCGTTGGCGGCGTTTGTCCTTTCGGGCTGGAAACACCGATCTCGGTTTATTGCGATGTTTCTCTGAAGCACTATGCTGAAGTGTTGCCTGCGGCAGGAGCCATTCACAGCGCGGTTCGCATCACACCGGAAAGGATGGCTGAGCTAACTTCAGCCACCTGGGTTGATGTGTGTCAGTGATGTTTCACGCCCCAGCCCGGTGACTGAAACCGACACAAAATAGGTCTACGTTGATCGTTACGACGCCGCTTGTAGAAAAGGTGTCGATTCACCTGCGCGCAGATACAGCAGGATATCGGCGGCATCCAGTAACCCAACATCTGAGCTCACGCCCAGCTTGGACATTACGTTAAATTTATGCGCCCGAATGGTTTTAATATTCCGCTCAAGCTGAACGGCAATCTGCGGCATCGAATAGCCATTCGACATAAAACGCAGAATTTCTCGTTCTGTAGGGCTAAGCACACGGCTTTGATTGATAAACCAATGGTTTTTCGCGCTTTCGGTTACCTGGGTAGGGCAATTCAATGCTGTAAATAACGCGTCCTGCAACACAGTTAACGAAGACGCTTTGCTAACAACCCCATCCAATGGCAATGGTGACAGAGAGCCAATTAAACGCGCCTCAGCATCGTCATCGGCAATAACTATACGCCTGATGCGAGGGAAATTTATCGCCAGTTCCGTCAGATAGGCGAGCCCTGCTCTGCGATCGGTCCTGATAGCAGAAAGAGAAAAAATAACTGCCGAAAATGACATTTTTAACATCGCCTGACTAAAGGCAAGCTGATTCGAAAAGAGATGAAGTGCGTATTGGTCACCCGGCATGGTATTAAATAAACTCTCAATACCCACGCTACTCATCGCACATTTTTCTATAAGTGCGACGTTTCTTTTAATGCTTCTGCTTTCCATTCCGTGGTCTCTCCATATACTGAAGGTAAATTCAGTTCTCGCGATCCTTGAGAACTGTTTATCCATGCGTACATTTCTGCATTGCTGTGTATTGATAAGCGACGCATGGCGCTGTTCTTTTGGGCGCTGATTGTTTTATTACTTTTCTTAAGCAACGACGCAATCTGGTTAATTCCCCAGCCTTTTCCCAGGAGTCTCAGCACTTTCCTCTCCGAGAGGGTAAGTACAATTGAGCGGACGCTATGGTCAGCCAACTCTGGCATTACGGGCGGAGAGAGCAGCGACTTGCTAATTCTCTCTGCTCGGGTATTTCCCGCATGAATTACATTCACTAAACTTTCAATCGGCTCTGCATCAGATAACAGCGAACTGATCGGGCACATCAGCAGTTCGATGGCGAGAGGGTAAAAAATACGAGATACAAGAAATACCCAATGAATATCACGGTATTGAGATAATAAAGAATAATATTGTTCGCAGACTGAGCGAGGATGATTACAGTCTGCGGGTAAATCAGCAATCACCAAATCAGCGCACCGCAACTGCAACAATGTCAGTTCTTCAACGGAACGACAGTAAGTTAATTCGCAATCAGCGAACTGTCCTTGCATTACACCTTTAAGCCCAGTTTGTACGATCGGTAATTTACTAATAATAATTGCGTTTTTGCAGCGTCCTGGCAACATATCCCCTCCACATTCACCAGTCCGTATTCGCACTTATTAAAAGCTTCCTGATAAATTAAATATATTAATTAACAGAAAAACCTAAACAATAGACGAGGTGAATTGTTTATCCTTGGATTTTATTAAAATATTAAAGTAATGGCGCTATAATCCCAATAGCGTCAAACTATTGAACCGTTATTACAAAATTACGCACAAATACATTCTATGTACAATTAAAAGAACTACAATAGAACATTAGCATTGCTTACGTATTTGCCATCCTTATAAATAACACGATCTTTTCATGTAGCGCTATCTTTATTGATAAGCAGGTAAGGCATGTAAGCAGCTGCGACCTGCGTCTTTTTTCAACGCAAAGATTGATCTTGCCAGAGCCAACGGGCTCGTGCTTCATGATAAAAAGAAAGCATTCACCCTTCAATGAGATCCTTTTCAGTCAGAGCGAGCCATGCAAACAGAGCAGTCGTCACAGCGAACGGTTACACGGTTATGTATACAATGTGGGCTTTTTTTACTCCAGCATGGTGCGGAAAGCGCGCTGGTTGACGAGCTATCCACTCGCCTCGGCCTGGCGCTTGGCATGGATAGCGTAGAAAGCGCCATCTCCTCCAACGCGATTGTCCTGACCACCATTAAAGATGGGCAATGCCTGACGTCGACCCGAAAAAATCATGATCGCGGCATTAACATGCACGTCGTGACGGAAGTGCAGCACATCGTTATTTTAGCGGAACACAAGCTGCTGGATATAAAAGGCGTTGAGAAGCGCTTTAGCCAGATTAAGCCGCTACGCTATCCAAGATGGCTGGTCGCATTCATGGTTGGTTTGTCCTGCGCCTGCTTTTGTAAACTCAATAACGGCGGATGGGATGGCGCAGTGATCACCTTTTTCGCCAGCATGGTAGCAATGTATATCCGCCAGGTCCTGGCATCCCGGCATTTGCACCCGCAAATCAACTTTTGTATCACCGCCTTTGTGGCAACCACGATATCCGGCCTGTTGCTGACGCTGCCGACCTTTAATCACACCCCAACCATCGCCATGGCGGCCAGCGTGCTGCTGCTGGTTCCAGGTTTTCCATTGATCAACTCTGTCGCGGATATGTTTAAGGGGCACATTAATACCGGGCTGGCTCGCTGGGCCATTGCCAGCCTGCTAACGTTGGCGACCTGCATTGGGGTGGTTATGTCGATGACCTTATGGGGGCTACGCGGATGGGCGTGATCGATTTCATTCTGGCGCTAATACAGGACATGATCCTGTCGGCGATTCCGGCACTGGGCTTTGCCATGGTATTTAACGTCCCGCATCGCGCGCTTCCCTGGTGTGCGTTACTCGGTGCGCTGGGCCATGGTTCACGAATGGTGATGATGAGCGCAGGATTTAATATTGAATGGTCAACCTTTATGGCGTCGCTGCTGATTGGCTGCATTGGGATCCAGTGGTCGCGCTGGTATCTGGCGCATCCTAAGGTCTTCACCGTCGCGGCTGTGATTCCCATGTTTCCTGGGATCTCCGCCTACACCGCCATGATCTCCGCGGTAAAAATCGGCCATTTCGGCTATAGCGAAGCGCTGATGATCACCCTGTTAACCAATTTCCTGAAAGCCTCATCAATTGTCGGTGCGCTCTCTATCGGCTTATCCGTACCGGGCTTATGGCTGTATCGCAAACGCCCGCGCGTCTAGCGCGGTAATTTCTAAGCACATCGCAGAGGGGGAATCTCCCCCTCATCTGCTGCTCTCCTGGTTCTCTGTGTTACTATAAAAGCAGTCCCTTCTCAGTTGTTGTTCAGTTTTGAGAAACATTATGCCCTGCAAAATTTTGACGCCGGACGTCATCAGCATTGACGCCTTACTACACGATCATCACGCGGTACTGGCAAAGTCTGCGGGTGGCGCCGTAGCGGTATTCGCCAACAATGCGCCAGCCTTTTACGCGCTGACGCCTGCGCGACTGGCTCAGTTGTTGGAGCTTGAAGAGAAGCTGTCACGTCCAGGAAGTGATGTGACATTGGATGCGCAATTTTATGAAGAGCCGCAAGCTGCGCCCGTTGCCGTGCCAATGGGGAAATTTGCGATGTACGCTGACTGGCAGCCCGATGCCGACTTTCAGCGCCAGGCCGCTCTGTGGGGCGTGGCGTTAAGAGAACCGGTCACCGCCGAGGAACTGGCCTCATTCGTCGCCTACTGGCAGGCCGAAGGCAAAGTCTTTCACCATATTCAGTGGCAGCAAAAACTGGCGCGTAGCATCCAGATTGGCCGGGCCAGCAATGGCGGAATGCCAAAGCGCGATGTGAACAGTGTCAGCGAACCTGACAGCCATATTCCACCAGGTTTTAGAGGATAACGATGAAAAACGTTGGCGATCTGATGAAACGTCTGCAAAAAATGATGCCGCCCAATGTCGAGCCTGCCTTTAAAACGGGCGAAGAGCTACTGGCATGGCAAAAAGAGCAAGGTGAAATTCGTGCCGCAGCGCTGGCCCGCGAAAACCGGGCCATGAAAATGCAGCGCACATTTAACCGCTCCGGTATCCGTCCGCTGCACCAAAACTGTTCATTCGATAACTATCGGGTGGAATGCGAAGGTCAGATGAACGCCCTGAGCAAAGCCCGCCAGTACGTTGATGAGTTTGACGGCAACATCGCCAGCTTTATTTTCTCGGGCAAACCCGGCACCGGCAAAAATCATCTGGCGGCAGCGATCTGCAATGAACTGCTGCTCCGCGGTAAGTCGGTACTGATCATCACCGTGGCTGATATCATGTCGGCGATGAAAGAAACCTTTAGTAACCGTGAAACCAGCGAAGAACAGTTGCTCAACGATCTTAGCAATGTGGATCTGCTGGTGATCGATGAGATCGGCATGCAGACCGAATCGCGCTATGAAAAAGTGATCATCAATCAGATCGTCGATCGCCGATCGTCCTCAAAACGCCCAACCGGCATGTTAACCAACAGCAATATGGATGAAATGAACAAACTGCTGGGAGAGCGCGTGATGGACCGTATGCGCCTTGGCAACAGCCTGTGGGTGATTTTTAACTGGGACAGCTACCGTAGCCGGGTAACAGGCAAAGAGTATTAAACGTATTAGGACCACTCCTAAAGCTGCCAGCGCTATACTGCGCTGAAAAGGCATAACACGAGTTGCATATAATGATGAAAACAACCAAACGTCTGCTGTGCTGTGCGCTTGCCGCCAGCACGCTCATCTCCACCAGCGTTTTTGCTGCCTCCTGGCAGGATTCGCTCTCCAGCGCGGCCAGCGAACTGAGTAAACAAAGCTCCGGCTCGCAGGGCAGCTCGTCGCTCTCTTCCCTGACCAGCCTGCTGAATGGCAGCAATCAGTCACTGACCTCAAGCAGCATGAATAACGCCGCCGGGATCCTGGAATATTGCGCCAAACAGAAACTGGCCTCGGTTACCGACACGCAAAACGTCAAAAACCAGGTGCTGGATAAACTCGGCCTCAGTGCTCCAGAGCAGAAACAAGATACCAACTACATGGACGGCATTCAGGGCCTGCTCAATGCCAAAGATGGCCAACAGCTGGACCTGAATACGATTGGTAATAGCTCGCTGGCGAAGCAGGTAAAAACCAAGGCCTGCGATCTGGTGTTAAAACAGGGCATGAACTTCATTTCCTGAGGCATTAAATGCCGCGCGTCCCCTGCGCGGCATCCCCCATTCCTGCCGATACATACCGCCATCACGAAAGCCGTAATTACCCGCAAAAAAACGCGCATATCTAAACCAATTCTGAATAACAACGTAATTTAATGTCACTACAATTGCAGCAATATAACAACGCTATTACATTGTTCTCTCACCAAATGATTAGCCTGCCAGGCATGTGCCCGGTTTACTGAGGATCGACCGTGTCAGAATTAATCTCCATCACTCTGTTTCTCGCTTCAGTGCTGATTTACGCCTGGAAAGCGGGTCGCAATACCTGGTGGTTTGCCGCCACGTTAACGGTGCTGGGGATTTTTATCGTCTTGAATATCACACTGTATGCCAGTGACTATTTCACCGGCGACGGAATCAACGACGCAGTGCTTTACACTCTGACCAACAGCCTGACCGGCGCGGGTATCGGGAAATATATTCTGCCTGGCGTCGGAATTGCGCTGGCGCTGACGACCGTCTTCGTCGCCCTCAGCTGGATCCTTCGCCGCCGTCGCCATCACCCGCATCACGTGGGTTACAGCCTGCTGGCCCTGCTGCTGGCGCTGGCCTCCGTTGACGCCAGCCCGGCGTTTCACCAGATAACTGAACTGGTGAAATCTCAGTCACGCGATGGCGATCCGGATTTCCTGACCTATTATAAAGAGCCGTCGAAAACCATCCCTCATCCGAAGCTGAACCTGGTTTATATCTACGGCGAAAGCCTCGAACGCACCTACTTTAACAACTATGCGTTCCCGGATCTGACCCCGGAACTCGGCGCGTTGAAAAACGAAGGCATGGATTTCAGCAACACCATGCAGCTACCGGGGACGGATTACACCATCGCTGGTATGGTCGCTTCACAATGTGGCATCCCGCTGTTTGCGCCATTTGAAGGCAATGCCTCGGCATCGGTTTCCAGCTTTTTCCCCAACAATATCTGTCTCGGCGACATCCTGAAAAACTCCGGCTACCAAAACTACTTTGTGCAGGGGGCCAACCTGCGCTTTGCCGGGAAGGATGTGTTCCTGAAATCTCACGGGTTTGATCATCTGTACGGCGCAGAAGAGTTAAAAAGTGTGGTGGCGGATCCCGCATATCGTAACGACTGGGGTTTTTACGATGACACCGTGCTGGACGAAGCCTGGAAAAAATTTGAAGAGCTATCGCGTTCAGGACAACGTTTTTCGCTGTTTACCCTAACCGTGGATACCCATCATCCGGATGGATTTATCTCACGTAGCTGTAACCGCAAACGTTATGACATCGACGGTAAGGCCAATCAGTCCTTCAGCGCGGTGAGCTGCAGCCAGGAAAACATCGCTGAATTTATCAATAAAATCAAAGCATCCCCGTGGTTTAAAGATACCGTGATCGTGGTTTCTTCCGATCATCTGGCGATGAACAACACCGCATGGAAGTATCTGAACAAGCAGGATCGCAACAACCTGTTCTTCGTGCTGCGCGGCGACCAGCCGCAACAGGATACGCTGGCGGTGAAACGTAACACGATGGATAACGGCGCAACGGTGCTGGATATCCTGGGCGGTGATAACTTTATCGGCCTTGGCCGCAGCAGTTTGTCGGGCGAATCCGTGTCGGAAGTGTTCCTCAACATCAAAGAAAAAATGCTGGCGTGGAAACCCGACATCATCCGCCTGTGGAATTTCCCCAAAGAGATGAAAGAGTTCACCGTCGACCAGGACAAAAATATGATCGCTTTCTCCGGCAGCCATTTCCGCCTGCCGCTGCTGCTGCGCGTATCGGATAAACGCGTCGAGCCGCTACCAGAAAGCGAATATTCGGCCCCGCTGCGCTTCCAGTTGGCAGATTTCGCGCCGCGCGATAACTTTGTCTGGGTCGATCGCTGCTACAAAATGGCGCAGCTGTGGGCACCGGAGTTGGCGCTTTCCACCGACTGGTGCGTCTCGCAGGGGCAACTGGGCGGGCAACAAATCGTGCAGCACGTTGACAAAGCCAAATGGAAAAGCAAAACCGTCTTTAAAGACACGGTGATCGACATGGAGCGCTACAAAGGCAACGTCGATACGCTGAAAATTGTCGATAACGATATTCGCTACAAGGCAGACAGCTTCGTCTTTAACGTGGCGGGCGCGCCGGAAGAGGTGAAACAATTTAGCGGTATTTCACGCCCTGAATCATGGGGACGCTGGTCCAATGCGCAGCTCAGTGAAGAGGTAAAAATCGAATACAAAGCGCCATTGCCGAAAAAATTCGATCTGGTCATCACCGCCAAAGCCTATGGCAATAACGCCAATCGCCCAATCCCCGTACGCGTTGGCAATGAGGAACAGACGCTGGTGCTAAGCCATGATATCAGCACCACTACCTTACATTTTGATAATCCGGCGGATGCCGATACGCTGGTGATTATCCCACCCGATCCGGTCGCTACCAACGAGGGCAATATTCTCGGCCACTCGCCGCGTAAGCTGGGGATCGGGATGGTTGAAATCAAAGTGGTGGCAGCTCAGGGGTAAAAAAAACAGCGCCCAACACAACTCCGGGCGCTGCATGGCAACCTTATTCCAGACTGTTCACCGCCTGACGCATTCCCTGCACCAGAATCATTTCCAGGTTGGCTGTCACCTGCTCTGCAAGGCCTGGCAGCAACGTCAGATCTTCCCCCCAGTGCGCGGCATCGCCGAGCACGGTATCCACCAATTCACGCAGCGTCAGGTCATTGCCGACTCGCGGCCACAGGCTGGCATACAGATTTATCCACTGCTCGTCGTCCTGCAATGGATAGCTTTCCCCGGCCCGTTCGCCGCGATAAAACGCCAACAGCGCGGCCAGAGCAGAGGTTAAACGCACAGGCCAGCGTCCATTTTGCTGACCTGCCAGCAACTGCGGCAATATACGGGTGCGGAATTTGGTCATGCCGTTAAGCGCGATGGAAAGCAACTGGTGGCGAATGTAGGGGTTCTGAAAACGTCCGCTCACCGCCCCGGCAAACTCACGCAGTTCATCGGCGTTGAGATCCAATACCGGAATGATTTCTTCACCAATCGCTCGCTCAACATAATGGCGGACATCAGCATCCTGCATCGCTTCGCCAACGGTCTCCAGCCCGCACAGCCAGGCAACCGGCACCAGCGCCGTATGCGCGCCGTTCAGAATCGCGACCTTACGTTCCTTGTACGGCTTGATATCGCTCACCACTCGGATATTCAGCGGGCATTGCGCCAGTTTTAACTCTTCGGCCAACCATGCCGGTCCCTGGATCACGAACAGATAAAAGTGTTCCGCGGTATCGAGAAACGCATCGTGATAGCCAAGCGTAGCTTCCAGCGCGGCGGCTTCTTCACGCGGGTAGCCAGTAACAATGCGGTCGACCAGCGTGGAACAGAAGGTGTTCGCCGTTTCCACCCAGTCGGCAAACGCCGGAGGAAGGTGCCACTCCTGCGCATACCGCAGCACCAGCGTTTTGAGCGACTCACCGTTATAGTCGATCAGTTCGCAGGGGATAATCACCCAGCCCTTATCCACCGCCCCCGCAAAATGGTTAAAGCGCTCCAGCAGCAGTCGCGTCAGTTTGGCCGGAAAACTCACCGGCGGGGCATCATCCACACTGTCCCCCGCGTGATAGCTAATCCCGGCTTCAGTGGTGTTCGAAAACACAAAACGGATATCTGCATTGTGCGCCAGCGCCAGATACGCCGCGAAATCCTTGTACGGGTTGATTTCGTTATTCACCGAACGAATCAGCCGCGCCTCGCTTACCGCCTCGCCCTGCTCGTTCAACCCACGAATAAGTGTGGTATATAGCCCATCCTGAGCGTTCAGCGACGGCGGAAAATCGGTATTAATCGGGCGAACAATGGTCACGCCAGCATTGAGATCCGTTTTCTCATTAAGGATATCCAGTTGCCAGTCAACAAACGCCCGCAGAAAATTACCTTCACCAAACTGGATCACGCGCGTTGGGTAGCTGGCCCCCGGAAAATCACGTCGATTCAATGTTTTCATCACTCTTATCCTCTCAGAACGTGATCACGCCTTTAATCAGTTCCCGGTTGTTAATCACGTCCCGCTCGTAGATCTCTGCAAGCTGGGCAAACGCGTAACGGTGCGTGAGCATCATGTCGGCGGTCAGTTTGCCTGCCGACATCAGGCGCCCCACCTTGGCGAAATCTTCCGGGGTCGCGTTGCGACTGCCCATCATGGTGGTTTCTTTTTTATGGAACTCAGGATCGGAGAACTGTAAATCGCCTTTGAACAGCCCAACGAAAACGATGCTGCCGCCATGGCGAATCAAATTCACTGTGTTGTTCATCGCATGCTGATTCCCCGTGGCATCAATGACCTTTTGCGCCAACGAGCCGCCAAACTGAGCGCGCAATTGCGCCTCAAAATCTTCAGCGGAGGGATCGATAACCGGAAGATCCAGTCGGGAAAGCACATGCTCCCGGCGCGCGGGGCTGGTATCCGCCACCACCACCTGTGCGCCATCGGCTTTGGCAATCGCCGCCGCGCCCAGACCAATCGGACCGGCACCGACCACCAGCACCTGCTCACCCAGCGCTACCGCCGCCCGACGTACCGCATGTGCGCTGATGGCATAAGGCTCAATCAACGCCGCAGCCTGCGGGTCAATGCCCTGCGCATCCAGCAGGTTGGTCACCGGCACGGACAAGTATTCGCTGAAGCCGCCATCCTGGTGCACGCCAATCACTGAAATATTCTCACAACAGTTGGTGCGCCCGCTCAGGCACGCCGGACACTGCTGACAGGCCACGTAAGGAATAACCGCCACCTGCTGGCCATTTTTCAGATTTTGTATATTTTTGCCCAACCCGACAATTTCCCCACATATTTCATGGCCTAATACACGTGGATAGCTGAAAAAAGGCTGATTGCCGCCCCAGGCATGAATATCGGTGCCACAAATACCCACCGACTTAATTTTTATTAATGCCTCGCCCTCACCAGGAATAGGTATTTCACGCTCTTTCCAGACTAATTTTTTAGGTTCCTGGCAAATCAACGTATTCATCGTAGACATGATTCTGCTCTCCTGTTTTTTGTTGCCTCAGATATCAACGAAAATAAAAAAACCGGAGAAAGCGGAAACGTAATCTGTGAATCTCAGCGCATAAAAATGTTTTAAATCGGGTTTTAATAGCCAAAAAGGAGACGCCATGAGCCGTTCACAGAACTTACGCCACAATGTGATTAACCAAATAATCGATGATATGGCGCGGGGTCATATCCCTTCCCCACTTCCGTCGCAAAGCGCGCTGGCGGAGATGTACAACATCAGCCGCACCACCGTGCGCCATATGCTGAGCCACTTAGGCGAATGCGGCGTACTAACGCAGGTCGGCAGCCACTATGTCATCGTGCGTAAACCTGACCATGACGACGGTTTTGCCTGCACCACCGCCTCCATGACCGAGCAAAACCGGATCTTCGAGCAGGCTTTTTTCACCATGATCAACCAGCGCCAACTGCGCGCAGGCGAGAGTTTCTCCGAACTGCAGCTTGCCAGAGCCGCAGGCGTTAGTCCGGTAGTTGTACGGGAATATCTTTTAAAATTCGAACGTTACAACCTGATTAAAAACGAAAAACGCGGTCAGTGGAGCATGAAGCAGTTCGATCAGGCCTATGCGGAACAGTTGTTTGAACTCAGAGAAATGCTGGAAACCCATTCTTTGCAGCATTTCCTCAATCTGCCCGATGATGACCCGCGCTGGCTGCAGGCAAAAACGCTGTTGGAGCGCCATCGCATCCTGCGCGACAGCATCGGCAGCAGCTTTCGTATGTTCTCGCAGTTAGACCGTGAGTTTCATGCTTTACTGCTCTCCGCTGCTGATAATATATTTTTTAATCAATCACTTGAAATCATCTCCGTGATTTTCCACTTCCACTATCAATGGGATGAAAGCGATCTTAAACAGCGCAACATCATTGCCATCGATGAGCATATGACCATCCTCAGCGCGCTAATTTGCCGCAGCGATCTGGATGCCACTCTGGCGCTGTGTAACCATTTGAATACAGCCAAACAATCGATGATTCGCTCTATCAATCAAAGTAGCGCTGCCGCGCATTAAGTACCGATAAAAAACAGCAAACCATTACCGGGAGCACGATTTTATAAAAATATAAACCCCTGAAAAATACCTCTTGCCTATGCTCACGCTAAGTCGACTGCATTAAAAACTTTTGTGAGCGGTGATGAGTAAATTGATTCATCACTGGTATTTTTTCAATACTGCACAGCCCACTGCTGTGTAAAAATAAATTATTGAGGTTCAGGAGTCCGGCGTGGAAAAAAATAATATTACCCTCGACCCGAGTTCTTCGTTTGACACGTCGTCATCAGCGGATATTAATGTTCCGCCTGAGGGCATGGTACAACGCAGTAGCCGAATAAAACGCATTCAGACCACAGCAATGATTTTATTATTTTTTGCTGCGGTGATTAATTACCTCGACCGTAGTTCATTATCGGTCGCCAACTTAACGATTCGGGAAGAACTGGGGCTGAGCGCCACGCAAATCGGCGTCCTGCTGTCGGTCTTCTCTCTCGCTTACGGTATTGCACAACTGCCCTGCGGCCCGCTGCTGGATCGCAAGGGTCCGCGCATTATGTTAGGACTCGGGATGTTCTTCTGGTCGCTGTTTCAGGCGCTGTCCGGGATGGTACACAGCTTCACACAGTTTGTGCTGGTGCGTATTGGCATGGGGATCGGCGAAGCGCCCATGAACCCGTGCGGCGTAAAGGTCATCAACGACTGGTTTAACATCAAAGAGCGCGGTCGCCCAATGGGTTTATTTAACGCCGCCTCCACCATCGGCGTCGCCATTAGTCCACCGATTCTGGCTGCAATGATGCTGGTTATGGGCTGGCGCTGGATGTTTATCACCATCGGCGTGCTGGGCATTTTCCTCGCCATCGGCTGGTACATGTTGTATCGCAACCGTGAGCAGATTGCGCTGAGTGCCACTGAACAGGCTTACCTGAACGCCGGCAGCGTCAATGCCCGCCGCGATCCGTTGAGCTTTGCCGAATGGCGTAGCCTGTTCCGCAACCGTACCATGTGGGGCATGATGCTGGGCTTCAGCGGCATCAACTACACCGCATGGTTATACCTGGCCTGGCTACCGGGCTACCTGCAGACCTCCTACAACCTGGATTTAAAAAGCACTGGCTTAATGGCGGCCATTCCCTTCCTGTTCGGCGCAGCTGGCATGCTGATTAACGGTTTTGTCACCGACTGGCTGGTGAAAGGCGGTATGGCACCGATTAAGAGCCGTAAGATTTGTATTATCGCCGGGATGTTCTGCTCTGCAGCCTTCACCTTCGTGGTACCGCAGGCGACAACATCAATGGCCGCGGTGTTACTGATCGGTATGGCGCTGTTCTGTATCCACTTCGCCGGAACCTCCTGCTGGGGCTTGATCCACGTCGCCGTCGCCTCACGTATGACCGCCTCCGTAGGCAGTATCCAGAACTTTGCCAGTTTTATCTGCGCGTCCTTCGCGCCGATCGTTACCGGCTTTATTGTGGATACCACCAACTCTTTCCGCCTGGCGCTGATTATCTGCGGTTGCGTCACGATGGCAGGTGCCCTCGCCTACATCATCCTGGTGCGCCAGCCCATTAGCGATCCGCGTAAAGATTAATCCTCCAGATGCCCGATAACACCGTGCTTATCGGGCATGTTATGCTCTCCGTATGAACATCATCTTGCGCGCGACTACTCTGGCAGAAACTGCCGCTCTTCCCGCCATCGAACGATCTGCGGGGCAACGTTTTTTACTCCTCCCCGACCTGGCGTGGATTGCTGACGACCAGATTATATCTGCTGCTCAGCATCGGGCATTTGCCGCCGCAGGCATGAGCTGGCTGGCGCAGGTCGATGAGCGTCCGGTCGGTTTTTTGGTAGCCGAAACGCTGGGGTCATCGCTGTTTATTGCTGAACTGTCGCTGCATCTGGAGTGGCAGGGAAAAGGAATTGGCCGCAGATTGATTGGCTATGTTGCCGAACAGGCTCGCGAGAAAGGTTATACGTCACTGACGCTGACCACCTTCCGCGATGTGCCGTGGAATGCGCCATTGTATGCGCGGCTGGGTTTTGAAATGCTGGCTGACGAGACGCTTTCTCCGGAATTGCGCGAAAAAAGGGCTGAAGAGGTGGCGCACGGGCAGACGTACGAACGACGCTGCGCCATGCGCCTGATGCTGCGTTAATTGCCCGATGGCGGCTACGCCTTATCGGCCCTGGGTAACTTGTCCCCGTAGGCCGGATAAGCGACAGCGCCATCCGGCATCACAGGCTTAGAACGTTTCCCAGTTATCCCCGGCATCGGTTACCGCAGCTTTACGCGGCTGGACCGTTGAAACCGGTTTTGCGGCGGCAACGTCGCGCGCGCGCTGTTGGTCATGCTGAATACGGAACACGGCAACGGCCTGGGTCAGACGGCTGGCCTGCTCTTCCAGTGCCGCGGCGGCAGCGGCGGATTCTTCCACCAGCGAGGCGTTCTGCTGCGTCACGCGATCCATCTCTGCAACGGCCAGACCCACCTGGTCGATGCCGCGGCTCTGCTCATCAGAGGCGGAGGCAATTTCACCCATGATATCGGTCACGCGGGTTACCGCATTAACGATCTCATCCATGGTTTCACCGGCGCTTTCCACCAGCGTTGACCCCACATCCACACGGCTGACCGAGTCTTCAATCAGGCTCTTGATCTCGCGCGCGGCCTGCGCACTTCGCTGGGCCAGGTTACGAACCTCACCCGCAACCACCGCAAAACCACGCCCCTGCTCGCCCGCACGCGCGGCTTCTACTGCGGCGTTGAGCGCCAGAATGTTGGTCTGGAAGGCAATCCCGTCGATAACGCTGATAATATCGGCGATTTTCTGCGAACTGGAAGCGATGTCGCGCATGGTTTGCACCACGTTATCAACCACTTTACCGCCTTTCTGCGCGGTTTCCGAAGCGCTCAGCGCCAGATGGCTGGCCTGACGCGCGTTTTCGGCGTTCTGCTTCACGGTCGCCGTCAGCTGTTCCATGCTGGCCGCCGTTTCTTCCAGAGAAGCCGCCTGCTGCTCGGTACGCGAGGAGAGATCGTTGTTGCCCATCGCAATCTCGCTGGCGCCGCTGTAAATCGCGTTGGCACCGTTACGCACGTCACCCACGGTGTTCATCAGTTCACCCTGCATGTGGCGCAGACTTTCCGCCAGCTGTCCAATCTCGTTGGATCCTTCCACCTCAATACGCTTCACCAAATCACCACTGGCGATATGACGAATGCTTTCAATCAGGCGGTTCATCGGAGAGATCAGCGTCAGTTTGATACCAAACCAAACCGCAACGATAGCGGCCAGCACGGTAATCAGTACACATGCCAGCACCCACATTGCCTGGCTATAGGAAGCGTTATTGTCCTCAACCGCGATGTCATACAGGCGATCGTTCTGCTGCATGTAACTCATGTACTGCTTCTCAAAACCGTCCTGATAGCTCTGCGTCGGTTGATCGAAAAACGCGTTGATCTTGCCTTCACCCAGTAACTGGATCAGCTCCGCCAGCGCACCGTGATAGATGTCATAGGTGCGGTTGATCTCCTGGAACGCGGCTTCGCTTTGACGCGGATCCCGCGGGAGCGACTCGTAAATCGCCCAGTTTTTTTCGGTCAGCTTCAGGGCATTACTCGCCACCTGCATCAGTTCTGCAACGGTCGCGCCGCTGCCGATGTTGCTCTGATCCATCATGTAGCGAATACCCGCCCGGTTCAGGGTATTACGCGTTTGCAGCAGTTCAACCCAGGTAGCGTTCAGCGCAGATTGCTGCTGGCGAATGGTTTGCAGAACGGTAAAGTTCTCTTTGTCATTCTTCAGTGAGTTAAAAAACAAGCCGCCTGAGGCGAGCTGTAAAAGGCCAAATAGCGCCAATACCAGCAGTAAGCTGGTAACAATCTTCATTCGTTTTAACATGTTTTCTCTTTCCGCTAGACAGATGTCAGAATTTTCGGCCTGGAAAGGGAAAACTTTATGGAATTCGTTAGAAAAGCAGATGTTCCGGCGACATATCCCGCAGAAAAAAGCAGCAACACCCAATAGTTCAAGTAACGAACAATAGCATCAACGCCTTCCCCTACCTTTTCAGAGGGCTTTTCATTCATACGCACTTCGACTACCAATGATAGTCTTGTCTCCCATCGCTAAAACAAGGAAGTCCTTCTGTGAAAAAGAAATTTCTCGACTTACTCTCCCATTCGTTTGCCTTCATGATGCTGGGATTCATTTTAGGGTTATTTACCCCTGTCGTGCCGAAGCTATTTATCCCGGAGATTGCGGGCATTTTAATGGAAAGTATCGCGCCCAAAAGTATCATGTTACTGTTAATCACTGATGCGTTATTCACCGTCGTTTTACTCAAGTTATGTGGAACATTCGATCCGCAAAAGAAAGTGGCTGCATGCTTCTACAAAATTTTTTCTTTTACACTCAATAAACTTGGAAAATCTATTACCGCGGCCACTTTTGGCGCTCTGTTCGGCCTTACACTGGCAACTTTGTTCTACGGTGAGTTTTGCATGGCGGGTGTCGGCGTAAAATTTTCTCTAATGTTGATTGTGATATGGGGCACGTTTGACTTCCTTAGTCACATGGGTAAAAACGCGGTCGACAAAATAGAGAGGCGTATGTTTTATTTCGTGGTTATCGGCATTACCGCCTACTATATCTACCTCATTGCCACTCAAACACAGGTATCTCCTCCCTGCGTGTGAACAACAGACCTGAAAATATGTGACTAAAATCACATATTTTCAATCTGTTATGCCGAATCAAAACCGCTCACTGACACTTGAGACCGCTTAAGCTGACATACAACCGCTCACTTATTTACCTTACTTTACGCGCGTAATTCTCTGGCAAGATCCCTCCAACATAGCAGTCAATTTACCTCCTCATACACAAGATCAAACCCACGCGGCTTCGGCCAATTATTAATTAGATACCAGGTTTTACTATGGATACGAAAAAGATATTCAAGCACATACCCTGGGTGATTCTCGGAATCATCGGTGCATTCTGCCTCTCGGTAGTGGCATTACGTCGGGGTGAGCACATTAGTGCCCTGTGGATCGTGGTCGCCTCAGTTTCTGTTTATCTGGTGGCCTATCGTTACTACAGTCTGTACATCGCCCAGAAAGTGATGAAACTTGACCCGACGCGCGCCACGCCAGCGGTCATCAACAATGACGGTCTGAACTACGTTCCAACCAACCGTAACGTATTGTTTGGTCACCACTTTGCTGCTATCGCTGGTGCAGGTCCGCTGGTTGGACCGGTACTGGCCGCGCAGATGGGCTACCTGCCCGGAACGTTATGGCTGCTGGCAGGCGTGGTACTGGCAGGTGCGGTACAGGACTTCATGGTGCTGTTTATCTCTTCCCGCCGTAACGGCGCATCTCTCGGCGAGATGATCAAAGAAGAGATGGGCCCGATCCCAGGAACCATTGCCCTGTTCGGCTGCTTCTTAATCATGATCATCATCCTGGCGGTACTGGCGCTGATCGTGGTGAAAGCGCTGGCGGAAAGCCCATGGGGTGTGTTCACCGTCTGCTCAACCGTACCGATTGCGCTATTCATGGGGATCTACATGCGATTCCTGCGCCCAGGACGTGTGGGTGAAGTGTCGGTAATTGGTATTGTGCTGCTGGTGGCTTCCATCTACTTCGGCGGCGTGATTGCGCACGACCCGTACTGGGGTCCGGCGCTGACCTTTAAAGACACCACCATTACCTTTACCCTGATTGGTTACGCGTTTATCTCTGCGCTGCTGCCGGTATGGCTGATCCTCGCCCCGCGCGACTATCTGGCGACCTTCCTGAAAATCGGCGTTATCGTCGGTCTGGCGGTGGGGATTGTTATCCTCAATCCGGAACTGAAAATGCCGGCGATGACGCAGTACGTTGATGGTACTGGCCCGCTGTGGAAAGGCGCTCTGTTCCCGTTCCTGTTTATTACCATCGCCTGTGGTGCGGTATCTGGCTTCCACGCGTTGATTGCTTCCGGTACCACGCCGAAGCTGCTGGCTTGTGAAACCGATGCGCGCTTTATCGGTTACGGCGCGATGCTGATGGAATCCTTCGTGGCGATTATGGCGCTGGTTGCTGCGTCTATCATCGAACCGGGTCTGTACTTCGCGATGAACACCCCGCCTGCGGGCCTTGGCATCACCATGCCGAACCTGCATGAAATGAGCGGCGAAAACGCACCGCTGATTATGGCGCAGCTGAAAGATGTTACCGCACATGCGGCAGCGACCGTCAGCTCCTGGGGCTTCGTGATTTCGCCTGAGCAGATCCTGCAGACCGCGAAAGACATCGGTGAACCGTCCGTTCTGAACCGCGCAGGTGGCGCACCGACGCTGGCCGTGGGTATCGCTCACGTGTTCCACAAAGTGCTGCCGATGGCTGATATGGGCTTCTGGTATCACTTCGGTATTCTGTTTGAAGCGCTGTTCATCCTGACCGCACTGGATGCCGGTACCCGTTCTGGCCGCTTTATGCTGCAGGATTTACTGGGTAACTTCGTGCCGTTCCTGAAGAAAACCGACTCTCTGGTTGCGGGCATCATCGGTACTGCGGGCTGCGTAGGCCTGTGGGGTTATCTGCTGTATCAAGGCGTGGTTGACCCGCTGGGCGGCGTTAAGAGCCTGTGGCCGCTGTTCGGTATCTCTAACCAGATGCTGGCTGCCGTGGCGCTGGTTCTCGGCACCGTGGTACTGGTTAAAATGCAGCGCACCAAATACATCTGGGTTACCGTGGTTCCGGCAGTCTGGCTGCTTATCTGCACCACCTGGGCGCTGGGTCTGAAACTGTTCAGCACCAACCCGCAGATGGAAGGCTTCTTCTTTATGGCGAATCAGTACAAAGAGAAGATTGCTAACGGCGGCGAACTGACCGCGCAGCAGATTGCCAATATGAACCATATCGTCGTCAACAACTACACCAACGCAGGTCTGAGTATTCTGTTCCTGGTGGTGGTGTACAGCATCATTTTCTACGGGTTCCGTACCTGGCAGAAAGCCCGCGCCATCAACGGTCGCTCTGATAAAGAGACGCCGTATGTACCGGTGCCGGAAGGCGGCGTGAAGACCTCTTCACACCACTAAGATGTATTCAGCCCCGCTTCGGCGGGGCTTTTCGCTTATCAGGATTGTTTATGTTTGGTACTTTAGGGCAAGCTAAAAAATATCTCGGTCAGGCGGCGAAGATGCTGATTGGCATTCCGGACTACGACAACTACGTCGAGCACATGAAGACCAACCATCCCGATAAGCCGTACATGACCTACGAAGAATTCTTCCGCGAGCGCCAGGAAGCCCGCTACGGTAGCGGCGGAAGCAGTTGCTGTTAGAAGGAGAAGTGAATGACCCCGATTGCAGTTACCCTACTCACCGGTTTTCTTGGCGCGGGTAAAACCACCCTGCTACGCCATATTCTCAACGAGCAGCACGGTTACAAGATTGCCGTTATCGAAAACGAATTCGGCGAAGTTTCGGTGGACGATCAACTGATTGGCGACCGCGCCACGCAGATCAAAACCCTGACCAACGGCTGCATTTGCTGTACCCGTTCTAATGAACTGGAAGATGCCTTGTTAGACCTGCTCGACAACCTCGACAAAGGCACCATCAATTTTGACCGTCTGGTGATCGAGTGCACCGGCATGGCCGACCCCGGCCCGATTATCCAGACCTTTTTCTCCCATGAAGTGATTTGCGAACGCTACCTGCTGGACGGCGTAATTGCGCTGGTTGACGCGGTGCATGCCGACGAGCAGATGAACCAGTTTACCATCGCCCAGTCGCAGGTCGGCTATGCTGACCGCATCCTGCTGACCAAAACCGACGTCGCAGGTGAAAGCGAGAAACTGCGTGAGCGCCTGGCGCGCATCAACGCCCGTGCCCCGATTTACACCGTCACGCATGGCGATATCGACCTCTCTCTGCTTTTTGACACCAACGGTTTTATGCTGGAAGAGAACGTGGTCAGCGCCAAACCGCGCTTCCACTTTATCGCCGACAAGCAAAACGATATCTCCTCGATCGTCGTCGAACTGGATTACCCGGTGAACATCAGCGACGTGTCGCGGGTAATGGAAAATCTGCTGCTGGAATCCGCCGAGAAGCTGCTGCGCTATAAAGGCATGCTGTGGATTGAAGGCGAGCCAAACCGCCTGCTGTTCCAGGGCGTACAGCGCCTGTACAGCGCCGACTGGGACCGCCCGTGGGGCGACGAAACGCCGCACAGCCTGCTGGTGTTTATCGGTATTAATCTGCCGGAAGACGAGATCAGAGCCGCGTTTGCGGGGTTGAAGAAGTAGATTTTTGTAGGCCGGATTAGGCGCAGCCGCCATCCGGCACTCACAGCCCCACTTATTCGGTAATCACAAACTGTGTCGCGGCAAAGCAGTTCAAAACCTGGTGTACCAGAAATACCATCGTTAGCGTTGCCACCAGCGCGACGGTGACGGAGGTGATACGGTACAGATCGCTGAATACCAGGTCCTGATCCGGGTGCAGGTTCTGGCCAAACATAATGCCGATGGTGGTGATACTGGCAAACCCCACGCCTGCGCCGACTTTTTCCATTACGTGCAGGCGGGCGCTGAATGCCAGCCCAAGGCCAATCAGCGGCATCATCAGCACCATATGGTTGCTGAAATCATAGATAAGCAGCTGCACCATTAGAATATACAGACAGGCCAGCACCACGCCAACCACACGCCAGATCGAGCTAATCACCGCCCCGCGATAGTGCATAGGAAACAGAATCAAAATGCCTGCCATCAGCGCTGACAGCGAATCACTCAAATCGCAGATCTGGAAGACCACAAAAATCATCGTCGCCACCGTACCGGAAAGCAGCGACTCGTGGCGAACCCGGGCGGCATCTTTTTCAATGCGCGGCGGCGGCTGGCGGGGTTCCATGTCCGGGATCAGGTAATGCAGCAGCGCGCTCAGCGCCACCGCCATGACGCAGGCTTCCATATTGGAAAACATCAGCGTATGCCAGTTGGTGGTGGGATAACTCATAAAGTTGAGCATCGTGCTCTGACATACTACGCCCATCGAGCCGAGCAAAAACAGCGGCCCTTTACTCATAAAGCGAAAACGCATCACGTACAGACCAAACACCACCAGCGTCATAATCAGCGGCCATTGTGAGAGATAGCCGACGATTAGCACCATTTCAACGCAGTTCACTGCCGCGCTGAACACAAACTGTTTTGCCACATGGCGGTTGAACACCGGCACCAGCGATAACAGCATTAGCGGATAAACCACAAAAAATACGCCGTACTGCACGTTGTAGAAGGTCGAGATACTCAGCGCGATTGTCCCGGCGACGGAAATCCGCAGGGTCTGGCGAAAGTCATTGGCGGTGTAGACGATATTCCCGTGCGGCGTAAAGACGTGGGCCAGCGTGTTAATAGACATAATGCAGCCAGCTAACGAGGTGGATCTGCGCCCCGGCAAAAGTGCGAGCGAACATCCCCTCGCTGTTATACAGCTGTACCGTGGCGCGCGCCCCGGTCGGTAACGGCGTGTCGAGCGGTTCGTTCAGCGCTACGTGAATACGCATACGCTGGGCATCGCGCACCCAGCGGGTGGACTGTTCCGGCTGCGACAGCTGGCCGTTAACCTGCTCCTGGCCCGCCAGAATACCGGCATCACTGCTGGTGACGCGGGCAGAGAAAACCTTGCCCGGCATGGCGTCGAACACCACGGCGGCATCGGTATCCACGCGAGTGTGGCGCAGGCTTTTCTCGCGAAAGTCGGCCACGATATCGGTCTGATGGCTGACCAGCGCCAGTAGCGGCGTGGCGGCGGTGGCGTAAAGTCCGGGGCTAAGCTGGAGGTTACTCACTATACCGTCGGTCTGGGCGTACACTTTGCTCCAGCGGAGGTTCAGCTGCGCCTCTTCCAGCGCGTTACGGTATTTTTGCAGCGTCACGTTGCGCTTGTCATCGCGCTCGCCGCGCTGGATCAGCAGGTTCTGAATACTGGCGTTGAGCGCCGCCACCGACTGTTCGCTGGTCTGCCAGGCGGTGCGCACCTTATCGAGATCGGATTGCGACACATTCTGCATGGCACTCAGGCGTTGATAGCGGTCAAAGGTAGTCTTATCGTTGCGGGCGTTGAATTGCGCGGTGCGCAGATTAGCGCGCGCGGAGGCGATCTGCGCATCCAGCTGTTGGTTGCTCAGCTTCGCCTGCTCAAGGGCGATTTGCGCCGCTTCGACCTTATTGATAAACGGCGTCGGATCCAGCTCGTACAGCAAATCGCCCTTTTTCACCTGGCTATTGTTATGTACATGCACCTGCGAGACGTAGCCGGATACGCGTGAAGAAACAGGCGTTACCACGCGCATCACCGTGGAGTCCGGCGTCAGCGGGATCCAGATATCAGCAACGATAAACCAAGCGAATATTACCAGGAAAGCGGCAATACTCACCCTTACCCAACGGGCAAATTTTTGTTCTGGGGTCATCATAGTTTTTTAGTGTTGATTGTCTTCTTCGCGGATTGTCCGCAAATTGCAGGCGAGTTGATTTAACGTCGTGCTAAAGGCGGCAAGCTCCGCTTCAGGAATGGTACAGGTGACGCGATGTTGGTATGTCTCAATCACCCGGTTAAGTTCTTCAAGCCTTGAGCGGCCTTGCGCGGTCAGCGTTAACAGTCGGATGCGTTTGTCATAAGGCGATGTGGAACGCAGCAGGTAGCCCTGCTTTTCCAGTAGTGTGAGGGTGCGCATCAGCGGCGGCAGTTCAATGCCCTGCACCTCCGCCAGTTCACTGACCGAGACGTTGTCTCCCAGTTGATACAGCTGCATCAATACCGTCCAGCTTGATTGCGTCAGGCCAGTATCGGTGATGGCAGCATCAATAATGGCCCGCCACTGGCGCACCACCATCGCCATGCGCATCCCCATCGGACGGCGGGCAAACAGTTCATCTTCAGTCATATATCTTTTTCCTCATCGCTGATGAAGAAAATAATACTTATCATGGTAAGTATCAAGAAACAGACTATCAACAAGCATCAATTGATAAACACAGTGAATATAAAAGAGGCCGGATGCGCTAACACCCGGCCTTGGTCGATAGAAAATAATTACTCCACCTGATCGCGTCGCAGCCCGACGTCACGTAGGCGCTCATCGCTCATCTGGTGCAACAGACGCCGCGTTTGCGCCCGTAGCCGCCATGCTTTGTATGCCCGCCAGATCAGTACAAGCCCAATAAACGGCTGCTTTGCTCTATTCTCATGAAATTCCATACCTTGCCTCCCACCTTGCCAGAGGCTTTATATTCACGGATTTGGGTCTGAACAATACAGACTCACAAAGTACTTTTATTTAACATACAGATTGGTTAAAAAGAGTTCTGCATCGCTTTTTTCACGCCAATCTGTACTGGTTTTTTAATCTGTATGGCACCCATGAGGGATACAGCATGACGCGTTACCAACATCTGGCCAATCTGCTGGCCGAACGCATTGAGCAGGGGCTGTATCGCCACGGCGAAAAATTGCCTTCGGTGCGTAGCTTGAGTCAGGAACATGGGGTCAGTATCAGCACCGTCCAGCAGGCCTATCAGACGCTGGAACAACTACAGCTGATCACGCCGCAGCCGCGTTCCGGTTATTTTGTCGCGCCACAAAAAGCACAACCGCCGGTGCCGCCAATGTCGCGCCCGGTACAGCGTCCGGTCGAGATAACCCAGTGGGATCAGGTGCTGGACATGCTGGCAGGTCATGCGGACAAATCGATAATCCCTTTTAGCAGTGGCGTGCCCGATATCAACCAATCCAGCCTGAAGCCACTGTGGCGCGAGCTAAGCCGTGTGGCGCAGCATAATCTCAAGGCGGTGCTGGGTTACGATGAATTACCTGGCTGTCGGGAATTGCGTCAACAGATTGCCCGGCTCATGCTGGACGGCGGTTCGGTCGTCACTGCGGATGATATTGTGATTACTAATGGCAGCCAGAGCGGAATGTCGCTGGCGCTGCTAACGGTCTGCCAGCCTGGCGATATTGTCGCCGTTGAATCTCCCGCCTATTACGGCACCATGCAGCTGCTACGCGGATTAGGGATCAAAGTTATTGAGATCCCGACCGATCCGGATGCCGGGATCAGCATTGAAGCGCTGGAACTGGCGCTGGATCAGTGGCCGATTAAAGGGGTGATCCTGGTTCCTAACTGCAACAACCCGCTCGGCTTTATTATGCCGGATGCGCGTAAACGCGCTGTGCTCGCCCTCGCCCAGCAGCACGATATTGTTATTTTTGAAGATGATGTGTACGGAGAGCTTGCCACAGAATATCCACGTCCACGCACAATCCATTCCTGGGACAGCGACGGTCGGGTGCTACTGTGCAGCTCATTTACCAAATCCGTGGCGCCGGGATTGCGCGTCGGTTGGGTTATTCCCGGTCGTTATCACGATAAATTTCTGCATATGAAATATGCCGTCATCGGCACTAACGTTCCTGCTACACAGCTGGCGGCCGCCACCTTCGTGCGCGAGGGGCATTATCATCGTCATGTTCGCCGTATGCGTCAGATCTACCAGCGGAATATGGAGATCTATACCTGCTGGGTACGGGAATATTTCCCCTGCGGGATCTGCGTCACCCGACCAAAAGGCGGCTTTATGCTGTGGGTGGAATTACCACAGCAGGTCGATATGGTCTGCGTTGCCAAACAGCTCTGTCGCCTGAAAATCCAGGTCGCGCCTGGCTCACTATTCTCTGCATCCGGTAAATACCGCAACTGCGTACGCATCAATTGTGCATTGCCGCCAAACGAGAAGCATCAGGAAGTCATGCAAAAGCTCGGCGAGGCGGTGAAAACGGCGATGGAGTAACCGGACCATCCGGTGCTTCCGGGCAGGCGATTAAGCGGTTTAAATCATCTCTAATGGCTTAAACCCTGAATATCTTCAGCGGAAAGTCGGGTAATTTTTTGTACCGTGCTGATATCGATACCGTCGGCCAGCATAGTGCGGGCAATACGTAGCGCCTCATCACGTCGCCCCTTTATCAGTCCTTCTTGTTTACCTTCTTGTTTACCTTCAAGCTTGCCTTCAAGCCATCCTTTTTGAAATCCTGCCTCATGTAATCTGTCTGCGATCGTCATCAAATGCTCCTTGTACTGCGGTGAACGTTCGGCAACCCCGCGAATAAACTCACTGAATCGAGGTGCATCGCCAGTTCGTAAAATATAATTAAACAGCGTCTTTATCTGAGTGTCATTAGTCAGTCCGGTAAGTAGCAGGGAAACAATTTGCTCGACCAATCCCATAAGATCGCGTTGACGGATATGTTTTTGGATTAACTCCAACAGCGCCATACGTCGATGCTGCACAATTTCGTCATCCGGTATGACCGTAATATCCACCAGCGGAAACGCCGCTGCATACAGCTGACGAGCCAGCTTCGGGTTGGCAAACTCATCCAGCCAGCACAATGAATAAGGGTACGGGCTTTTAGCGCCGTGATAGAACAGCATCGGCACCACCAGCGGCAACTGCTGATGCCCAGCATCTAAATGTTTCTGCATGGCTGCTACCGCATAGCGCATCAACCGGAATGCCATATGTGCATCCGGTGTGCTCTGGTGTTCAATCACTACATAAATATACCCATCGCCCTCCGTCGTTTTCACCGACCAAAGCACGTCGGAATAGGACGCGCGTAAATTCTCTTCAATGAAACTATCTGACTCGAGTTTCAGCGTCTGAAGATCGCAAAGTTCGCGTAGCGAAGCGGGAAGATGTATTTGCAGAAAATCCCGTGCGGTCTCAGGGTGACGTAAGAACGTTTTAAAGACCGCATCATGCGGTGTGGAAGTGGAAGCTTTGTTCATGGCGATCTTTCACCTGAAAATAAGATGCCATGACTGTAGCGCCGGAAAACTCCCCCCCTCACCTGCAACTTTCTCTCTTTGCGAGGCGATTTCCGGGATAACAACGTCCTTATGTAACGTCTGCATTGGTCTGGAACGCGTCCCGCAGAATCACGACCTCAATGCACATTCCCGCTTTTTCATCGCACGCCCTGTGCTATAACAAATCATCACTTTCATGGAGGGCGCGATGTGACGCATACCCGGGATATTCCACAATCGTTCTGGCGTGATGAGCAGTTGCCGTGGCTGGAACTGCGCAGCACCTGGCAAAGCCAGCAGGCCTATAAACGTCATCATCACTCTCAGCTCTCGATTGGGGCGATTCTTGAGGGTGAGACTTGCTGCCAGTGTGATGGCAAAGAATACCTCCTGAGCTCAGGCGATCTCATTGTGATCCCATCGCTGGCACCTCACAGCTGTAACCCCGTTAATGGGCGGTTTCGCAGTTACCATATGCTCTATCTTGATGCCCAGTGGTGCCTGAACCATCTGCCTGAGCTGAGCAGCAATCAGCAACTTTACCCACGCAATCCCGTTATCCGCGATCCGCAATTATTCCAGCGTTATTTACGCCTCGTGGCGCTCATGCAGCGCAAACAAACGACACAGATAACCGATGCCGCGCAGGCACTGCTGCGCTCGCTGCCGTTGCAATCAGTAAAAACGGAACACCTTAGCCCAGCCAGCACGTATCTGCGTGAACGGCTGCAGTCCAGTTTGGTTGCGCCTCCCTCGCTGGACGAGCTGGCGTATGAATGCCGCATGCGTAAAGAGACGCTGATCCGTAACTTTAAGCAGGACACCGGCCTGACGCCGGGGAGTTATCTGAATATCCTGAGAGTTAACTATGCCCGCCAGCGGTTGCGTGCAGGGGACGAAATTGCGGATGTCGGCTACCAGAGCGGGTTTGCCGACCAGAGCCATTTCCATCGCACCTTTGTGCGCTACACCGCGGCCACACCGCGTCAATACGCATTAGGACGATCAATATCAGACAATAATTAGTGCGGCGTCAGGCGTAGGGTGAACTCGGATTCCGTTTCTGAGGTCACTATGTCGCTGCTTTCCTTACTTTTTCCGTCTGCTTTTCCCGCGCTGGCGCTGGCGCATTTTGTCGCACTCCTCAGCCCGGGTCCGGACTTCTTTTTACTGGTCGGCTATGCCGTACGTTACCGGATGCGCGGCAGTGCCGGGCTGTGCGTGGGGATCGCCCTCGGCAACGGGCTGTATATCATGCTGGCGATTATCGGTTGGGGGATCCTGCGCCAGCTTCCTCTGCTGTTTACGGTTATTGAGCTGTTGGGCGCACTCTATTTATTGTGGATTGGCAGCCTGTTGATACGCAGCCGCCCGCAAACGCTGACCGGAGCAGACGCCCAGTCTACCTGTCCAGGGTTTGGCAAACAGTTGCTGCTGGGGTTAGCTTCGTCACTACTCAACCCGAAAAATGCGTTGTTTTATCTGGCGCTAATGACCGCCCTGCTCGGCCCGTCGGTGACATTGCTACAACAAAGCGTGAGCGGGATATGGATGACCAGCGTGGTGCTGTTCTGGGATTTGCTGATCGTGATGTTCATCGGTTTACCGCAGATCCAGCGACGGTTAACCAGCGGGATAGTGTGGGTAGAACGTATCGCCGGCGGCGTATTGGTCATCTTCGGTTGTGCCATCGCGCTGCGTTTTTTGCAGAGCATCGTACTCTGATTAACGTGGCGATTTTCTGCAAATAAACCGGATAAACTCGTTTAATTAATATCCAATCCGCATTACACTGCGGATGGTCACTACCCGTTCAACTTACTCTTCCTGAGGTGCGATGTGCTGATTGTTACCTGTAATCGTTACGCTTTCTGACCCCGCGTTAGTGAGCGTTTCTCCTGTTTGCGCTTCACGCAGACAGCGTTTTTGATTACATGAAATTCAGTACATTTGCAGTCTGCTTTTATTCTGTTATCGGTCTGACGTCTCAAAGACGGTATTGAATTTCGCTATTCCCGTTGAGGGTTTTCTCCCGACAAGGAGCTGTTTTATGCAACGGATTCTCGCGTTTTTCTCCCAACGCGCTACGACGCTATTTTTTCCTATTGCGTTGATTTTGTATGATTTCGCCGCCTATCTGTCGACGGACTTGATCCAGCCCGGCATCATTAATGTCGTCCGCGATTTCAACGCCGACGTCAGCCTGGCACCCGCGGCGGTCAGCCTCTATCTGGCGGGTGGTATGGCGCTGCAATGGCTGTTAGGACCGCTTTCCGACCGGATTGGCCGCCGTCCGGTACTGATTGCGGGAGCGCTAATTTTTACGCTCGCCTGCGCTGCCACATTGTTCACCACCTCGATGACGCAATTTCTGGCCGCCCGTTTTGCGCAAGGCACCAGCATCTGTTTTATCGCCACCGTCGGCTATGTCACGGTGCAGGAGGCATTTGGGCAAACAAAGGCCATCAAGCTAATGGCGGTAATCACCTCTATTGTGCTGGTTGCACCGGTTATCGGCCCGCTCTCAGGAGCGGCGCTGATGCACTTTGTACACTGGAAGATCTTGTTTGCCATTATCGCCGTCATGGGGCTTATCGCACTCATTGGACTCACATTAGCAATGCCAGAAACCGTCCAGCGTGGCGCGGTGCCGTTCAGTGCGCGCAGCGTAGTGCGTGATTTTCGCGACGTTTTCCGCAACCGGGTATTCCTGTTTGGCGCAGCCACGCTGTCGTTGAGCTATATCCCGATGATGAGTTGGGTGGCAGTCTCACCGGTGATCCTCATTGATGCTGGCGGCATGACCACATCCCAGTTTGCCTGGGCGCAGGCACCAGTGTTTGGCGCGGTGATCGTCGCCAATATGGTGGTCGTGCGCTTCGTGAAGGATCCGACCCGGCCACGCTTTATCTGGCGAGCGGTTCCCATTCAGTTGAGCGGGCTGGCGGTATTGATTGCTGGCAATTTACTGTCGCCGCACGTGTGGTTGTGGTCAGTGCTGGGGACCAGCCTGTATGCGTTTGGCATTGGAATGATCTTCCCAACGTTATTCCGCTTTACACTATTTTCCAACAACTTACCGAAGGGTACGGTTTCGGCGTCGTTGAATATGGTGATCCTGACGGTGATGGCGGTTTCTGTCGAAATTGGGCGTTGGTTATGGTTCAACGGCGGCAGGATTTCGTTTCATCTGCTGGCGGTGGTGGCAGGTATTGCCGTCGTGTTCACGCTGGCAGGCTTACTGAAGCGCGTACGTCAGCATGAGGCCACCGCGTTAGTCACAGAGAGTTAACCTCCTATGAACCGCCCCCATTCGCGAACACTGGTTTTGTGTTTAGCGGTCGGGGGCAATCCATCATAGTGCATCAACTTTTAATCATCTGGCGAGAGATAACGAAACTTCCGCATCGGGTTCATGCGTAATCCGATTACGCAGGTCGCGACGAATCATTTCAATGACCCAAAACCAGAAAATATGTCCAATAATTTCCGACACATATTCATCAAATGGTAGCTGAGACAAAGGCGGCGAAAGATGAAGGACGGGAATGAAGATGCCATGAACTGCCACCGTCACGATTAAACCTGCCAGTACCCCCTGCCAAAGTTTAACTTTTGGAAAAATTTCAGCGGCAACGCAATATCCGACTGCAAACACTAATGAAAATATGATGTGCGTGACCATAACCGGATTAATCACATGTTCAGAAAAGGTATAGACCGTTTGCGTGGGGTCAATCCCTAAATAGTCCCGGAGAAAAAGGTACGGAGGATTAAACTCATTTCTTCCCAGAGAAAATGTCCTGGGTGGAAGCGGAACTTCGGCTCCCCACTTAACAAATGCAGAAAGTACGCCGGAAACGATACCGACTAACACGGCAACGCCATAATGTCGGCGTTCAGTTGGTGTCCGTGAGAATAAATCTTTCAGCTTCATAACTCATCATCCCTTATATGCCATAACACTTAAAACCAGTGGCTATGCTACCCAGGAGGGATGCTGAAAATTGTGACAAAGATTACTTTTGATAAAAAATGATCTTAAATGACTACTTATGAGTTAATTTGATTGTGAATATAGCGTCATCGCGAATGTCGTACAGGCGTTTTATCCGGCCTACTGGGTTACGTAGGCCGGATAAGCATCAGCGCCATCCGGCAGCGAATGTGTTACCTCACGCGATGCGCGCAAACCCCGCTTCCAGATCGGCAATCAGATCGTCAACATCTTCCAGACCAATATGCACCCTGACCAGCGTGCCGTTGAAATCAACCTCTCCGGCCGGGCGAATGCTGTTCAGCTCTTCCGGTTGATTCGCCAGAATGAGTGACTCAAATCCGCCCCACGAATAGGCCATATGGAACAGCGAGAAGTTATCGAGGAAATTCGCCATCTGCTCGTCGGTCAGTCTCTTTTTCAGCACAAACGAGAACAGGCCAGAACTTCCGACAAAATCACGTTGAAAATACTCATGTCCCGGACATTCCGCTAATGCCGGATGATTTACCCGCGCCACTTCCGGCCTTGCCGACAGCCAGCGGGCAATGTGAATACTGCTCTCATGATGCTGCTTCAGACGTACCGCCAGCGTACGTAATCCGCGGCTACCGTTGTAGGCTGTGTCGGCATCCAGCGTTTGCCCCATCAGATAGGAGTTCTCCCGCAAACGGTCCCAGCAGCGGGCGTTAGACACCGCCGTTCCCAGCATGCCGTCCGAATGACCTATGGTGTACTTGGTTCCTGCCTGAATGGAAATATCCACCCCGAAATCCAGTGCCTTGAAGAGAACGCCCGCCGCCCAGGTATTATCGATCATAATGACAATCTCCGGGTTCACCGCGCGGATAGCCTGCACCATTCCCGGCACATCCTGGACTTCCATCGTGATAGAACTTGGTGATTCGAGGAACACCACCTTCGTTTCCGGACGCAGAAGATCAACGATCCCAGCCCCAATTAACGGATCGTAATACGTTGTTTCCACATTAAATTTACTCAGGATCTTATTGCAAAAATCCTGGGTTGGCTCGTAGGCCGCGCCCGTCATCAAAATATGATCGCCGCTTTGGACGAACGCCAGAATCGCATTGGTCACCGCTGCTGCTCCACACGGATACAGCGCGCAGCCGACACCGCCTTCCAGCTCACTCATGGCTTTCTGGAAGGCAAAATGCGTATAGGTTCCGCGACGACCATAAAACAGTTCACCGTTCGCCCGGTTGGCGGTGGCAAATTTCTTATCCTTCACGGTATCGAACACCAGTGAAGAGGCGCGTTGGATCACCGGATTCACCGCTCCCTGGGTATAGCGTTTGTCGCGACCAGCAACGACCAGATGCGTTTCAAGCTTCATAGCGTCTTTCATAACTTCTCCTGTTCTTAATCCGTGTGAAAACCTATACCACCGCAGCAGTAGAGTTTATTTCAGTGTTGGTCTGCTTTTTTCCAGCGAACCGTTCGACAATCTGTGCCGCGTTCAAATCATGGATCACGTTAATCAATGTAGCCGGCGCATCGGTAATGGTGCCCAGTACCACCAGCATCGGGATCGCTTCCATCGGCAGACCCAACGTGGTGACGATAAAGATCTCGCCAAGGAACGCCCCGCCCGGCACGCCGCCGACGATAATGGCGGAGAGCACCGCAATCAGCATCGTCAGGAAGAAGGTTTCAGTGGTGAACTCCATACCCAGCACGGAATAGATAAAGACAATTTTCAGTGCAGCTATCATCGCCACACCGCCTTTATTCAGGTTTACCAGCAGCGGAATGGAGACATCAACGATTTCCGGGTTGATCCCCATCGCTTTACCGGCGCGCAGCGTCACCGGTAGCGTGCCCAGCGAAGAACAGGTTCCCAGCGCGGTCGCAGAGGGCTCAATCGCATTACGCCAAAAGGCTTTCACCGCCGGAATACCGCCGCCAATGTACGAATAGAGAATAGAGCCAAAAACAAAGTAGACCAGCGTAGCAACCATAAACAGGCCAATGGCGCGGGCAAAGGTTAGCAACAGAGCAGAGTCCTGGCTGGCCATGGTGGCGGCGAAGTAGCAGCCCAGACCAATCGGCGCCACCTTCATGATGATTGAGACGATCTTCATGATCAGCATGTTGGCATCCTCCAGCAGTGAAGCAATGCGTTTCCCTGCCTGATCCGACTGGCCAATCGCCACACCAGCAATGATCGCCATCACGATCAGCGCCAGGATATTGGACTTAGAAAACAGTCCAATAAAGTCGCTGGTGGTAATCATGCTCACAAAATCCATCTTGCCGCTACCCGCCTGTACGGACTGCGAGAGATCGATAGTGACGCCCTGCGCCGGGTTATACCAGAGCGCCAGCGCGACGATCCCGGCTGCCGGAATAAAGGCCATGGCGATCGAAACAATAAAGATTATCGCCATAATGCGCCCTAACCTTTTCAGGTCGGTCATACTGGCGATCGAAGACATAACGCTGATCCCCACCAGCGGCACAATAATCATAAATAACAGGTTTAAGAATATCTGACCTATTGGCTGGAGTTTACTTGCCAACGATGGGGCATAAATACCTAATATGCCGCCAATCACCAGAGCAACTAATAAAATAATCGACGATCTATAGGGTTCGAGTCGTGACCACATAATCGGTACCTTTAGAATAATAATTAATGAGATTAAATTCACAATATGATGAGTTTCCGTTTCGCCTCCTGTTATTTTGTGACGTAACTCACCTAAGTTGTTATTTTTTCATTTTGCCAGCAACTTGTTGCCTGTGATTCAATAGTTGCATGTTTAAAAGCCGAATGTAACGGCCTGGTCGTACCGTTTTTGCAAATCACTTGTGAATTAAAGGAAATTATGAGTACGCCAATTTCACTCAAGCATCTGGAATTTTTTACGAAAATCGTCGATTGCGGGGGGCTGTCAGAAGCCGCGGCGCAGCTCAACGTCTCGCCGTCTGCGGTCAGTAAAAGCCTGGCCGCGATGGAAGACACGCTGAGGACGACGTTAATTAAACGCACCACCCGCAGTATTACCCTGACCGACGCTGGGCAATATCTCTTCAACCGCGCAAATAAGCTTTTGAAAGAATTCGATGAAACGCTGAATACTACTTCCGGTTATTACCACAGCCCGCAGGGTGAATTACGGATAACCTGCTCAATTGCGTTTGGCTATTCCCGACTGGTGAACCTGGTGGATAAATATCGCACTCAGTTCCCGGATGTGAATTTGTATATCGATCTCAACGATAACTTCGTGAATCTGAACGAAACGGATTTTGACATCGCTCTGCGCATTTCTACCGCGCCGCCGCAGAACTATGCCATGCGCAAGCTGGTGCCTGTTCGCTGGGCGTACTGCGCCTCACCCGGCTACCTTGCCAAAAAAGGCATGCCCCAGCGCCGCAGCGATCTGGTCAGCCATGATTGCCTGGTGTATCCGGGGCTCACGCCTGTGTTAAAAGTGGCTGATGAACAGGATCGTCTGCATCAGCTCAAACTCCATATGCCGATCCAGGCCAATAGCAGTCTGGTATTACTGAAGTCGGTACTGGAAGATCAGGGCGTGGCGTACTTGCCGACCTACCTGATTGGCGATCATATTCAAAAAGAAGAGATAACGCCGTTGATGCTCGACGGCACGATTACCTGTGAAACTCACGCCCTGTATGCGCTCTATTTTCCCAGTAAGTACAGCAATCCCAAGGTACGATCGTTTATCGATTTTCTGGTAGCGGAACTCGGTCCCTTACCCGCCTGGGACAACTGGATCCCGGAGTAAGATCTGGCCGCCTAAAAATGAGGGCCGCACCACAATTTTTGCGCGATCCTGTCGTCTGGCTCTATTCTTAAGCCTATGAATAAAATTACTGAACTCAAACGCGCCAAGCGACTGGCGCTCTCATTGCTGCTGATTGCCGCCGCCACTTTCGTTATCACGCTGTTTCTGCCGCCTAACTTCTGGGTGCTCGGAATCAAAGCGATCGCTGAAGCGGCGATGGTCGGCGCACTGGCGGACTGGTTTGCCGTGGTGGCACTTTTTCGCCGGGTGCCGATCCCGTTTATCTCGCAACATACTGCAATTATCCCACGCAATAAGGATCGGATCGGGGAAAATCTCGGACAGTTTGTGCAGGAAAAATTTCTCGACACTCAGTCCCTGGTTGCGCTGATCCGCCGCCATGAACCGGCGCTATTGATCGGGAACTGGTTCAGCCAGCCGGAAAACGCCCGGCGTATTGGCCAGCACCTGCTGCAAATTATGAGCGGTTTTCTCGAACTGACCGACGACGCGCGCATTCAGCGGCTGATCAAGCGGGCGGTGCATAAGGCCATCGATAAGGTTGATCTCTCAGAAACCAGCGCATTGATGCTGGAAAGCATGACCAAAAACAATCGCCATCAGGTGCTGCTCGACACGCTGATCGCCCAACTGATCTCTCTGTTACAACGCGACAGCTCGAGAGCGTTTATCGCCCGGCAGATCGTGCACTGGCTGGAGACCGAACATCCGCTGAAAGCGAAGATCCTGCCGACCGAATGGCTGGGCGAGCACAGCGCCGAGCTGGTTTCTGACGCCGTAAACTCCTTGCTGGATGACATCAGCCACGATCGCGCCCATCAGATCCGCCACGCCTTCGATCGCGCGACGTTTAAGCTCATCGATAAGCTCAAACACGATCCGGAAATGGCCGTGCGAGCGGAAAGCCTCAAAAGCTATCTGAAAGAAGACGAAGCCTTCAACCGTTATCTCGGCGAGCTTTGGGCAGACCTGCGTCAGTGGCTGAAAACCGACATTAACGCCGAGGATTCTCGCGTGAAGCAGCGCATTGCTAATGCCGGGCAGTGGTTCGGCGAAACGCTGGTTGCCGACAGCGCCCTGCGCGCTTCATTGAATGGGCATCTGGAGCAGGCCGCGCATAAGGTTGCGCCAGAGTTCGCCACCTTCCTGACGCGCCACATTAGCGACACAGTGAAAAGCTGGGATGCACGCGATATGTCACAGCAAATTGAGCTAAACATTGGCAAAGATTTGCAGTTTATTCGCGTCAACGGCACGCTGGTCGGCGGTTCTATTGGCCTGCTGTTATATCTCCTGTCGCAAATTCCTTCCCTGCTGACGCTGGCGAATCTTTAAAGGGACCACCTCGCTGGTGATGCCGCTCGCCCGTCAACTTAGCGTGCCGCGCAATATTAATCTGCTGGGAAGCGGTGCTCAGGCCATAATTAACGCCACGCTGTGTGGTGCCGTTGCGTTGTTTATTGCTGTGATTATTAGCTTCACGCAATTATATAAACAGCGTTTCGGTAACCCTAAATAACGAACAAAATACCCACCAGGAAAATTACAATTCACAACCGTTAATTTATAAACGCACTTTAAAATGCGTAAAAATGGACATTTTGACTCAACATCACCACCGTCTTCATATAACACATATATCCTGGTTTAAAAAAATCACGCGGGTTACTAATCCTGATCGGTTTAACTTGCTCCTTTAAAAGCAGGTAGATGTAAAAAAGGCGTCTTACAAAAGACGCCTTTTACATATTATCACAACAAATTAGAACTGATAGGTCAGACCCGCAACAACCTGGTTGTCACCGTCAGCACCATCAAGCAGGTTAATTTTATAACCTACATCAGCAACCATATTTTTGTTGAAGTAGTAGTCCGTACCCAGCGCCACATATTCGGTCAGGTCATTATTGTTGTTGTCACGCGTATGGACGTAGGCCACATTCGGACGCAGACCAAAATCAAACACATACGCAGCCATCGCTTCAAAGTGCTTAGCTTTGTCCGCATCCTGAATCAGGTTGTGGGACTCACCGTACATCGTCGCTACATAGATGGCGTTAGCATCATACTTCAGGCCAGCGCCCCAGAATTCTGCGTTTTCGCCATCCCAACCATTCTGTTTCTGCTGAGCAGTCACGGAACTGGTGGTGTAGGCCGCAATCGCAGACACGCCGGAATCGGCGATATTGTCGTAGCCCAGGGAGAAGCCGTAGCCATTGCCGTGCTGTTTCGTCGGATCCTTATCGGTATCATCCTGACCCTGATATTGCGCGCCCAGGCTCAGGCCATCAACGGCACCAAACAGATTTTTGGTGCGGAGTGTTGCAACGCCAGAAGTGCGTGTAGTAAGGAAGCGGTCAGTATTTTCATAGGAGTCACCGCCGAACTCTGAAAGAGTGTCAGTGTAAGCTCCCACGTCGTAAGCGATACCGTAGTTACGACCGTAGTCAAAGCTAACGTCATGGCCATAATCCAGACCAGCAAACGCCAGACGTGTATTAACACCATTCTGAGAACCTTCTGCTTTAGCGGCATCAAACTGACTTTCAAACTGACCATAGCCAGTCAGTTGATCGTTGATTTGAGTCTCACCGCGAAAACCCAGACGTGCGTAGGTGCCGTCAGCATCGGTGCCGTCAGTCCAGGAGTGGACCGCTTTCACTTTGCCGTACAAATCAAGTTTGTTGCCATCTTTATTATAAATTTCCGCTGCATGAGCGGTAGTGATGCCTAATGCCATCACTGCTAATACCACTGCTGACTTTTTCATATTTTTACTCACTTTTAATTGTGAATTTTGCTATCAACTTTGTTATGAAGGCAGAAAGTCCTCATAAAAAAGCCCCCTGAATACCAAGGGGAGAAATCAATAACACACCAATAAAGGCAATAATGAAGTGGCAATAAATAATTCACTACTCAGATTTCATTCAAAATCCGGAATAAGGTCAGCCAGGTTTACTCTTGATTCTCGCCCTGGTTAATAGAGCGATGTAGCATTAACGCCTCAGCGATAATGTCTTGTTTACTTTTTCGCGTTTCAAATGCCAGCGTTCGGACATATTCCCACAGAGAATTATCAACACGGGCACTTAAAAGAACCATATCTTTAGATCGGGTACCCCTGGCTTTTCGGATATCTGGATAATCTCGAGAAGGCATCGTCATCATCTCCTGAACGCAATAAGACGCTTATGGCGATGAAATATGCAGTCAGTGTAAAAACATGTCAACGGTAAAAAACATTCACAATCGTAATAAAACTGTTAATAAATAGCAGGAAAATGGAACGATATTTCAAGTGAAAGATAACTTGTTTATAGAATAATGTGTAATTTTAACTTTACATATATTCATTTTTATTCATTTGATTAAAAACGCTTAAAGCATTGACAAGAACAATTGCACTTAATCAAAACATCATTACAGCCAATAAGTTACATGCCGTTATTAATGTCTACTTTTATGCGAACTGCTTGTTTTTATGTACTGTTATGCAAAGCGGTTCTATCCAAACCACTACCGGAATCACTTTGATTCTCACTTAATGCTGACCTGTTTTGTCTAAAAATACGCACGAAAAGGTAAAAATAAGGTAAATAACCCATTTTTTCGCATGCAAAATTAAGTTATTTTTAATTGATATAAATCAATTTACGTGGTGTAAAGACGACGAAAAAATCTCGGCTGAGGTGTCAGACAGAATTTTTTATGTCCAATTCAGCACGATAAAATGGGAATAATCACGAGGGAAAGTACCACACGGATCGAAGCTGCCCGTGTGGCTGAAGAAGGAAAATCAGGCGTTAACTTTATCCAGCGGCCAGGACTCGAACAGATAGCCATCAAAGTCGATATCATCGACATTTGAAAATTCCAACAGCCGTTGTTTGACGTTTTCCAGATGCTGCCACATTGCCAGCTTGGCCGCGCGGGCGTCCTTTTTAATTAACGCCGCCAGGATCTGCTTGTGGTCGACCATCCACTCTTTACGGTAATGAGTATCATCGAGGTGGCTATGAAGTTGGATCCACATCGGGTTGTTCTCACGCCACTGCCATGACTGGCGAAATAGCTCCACCAGCATGCTGTTATGCGTGGCTTCAGCAATCGCCAGATGAAACTGCATGTCACCGCTTTCGGATCCATTCGGTTCGCTGGAGGCCAGCTCACGCTCTTCCAGTTGCAACGCCTGACGCATTTTCACGATATCTTCGCGAGTGGCCTGCAGCGCGGCAAATTCAGCGATGTTGCTTTCCAGCAACTGGCGTGCCTGCAGCAGTTCAAACGGACCGGCATCGTTGCAGTGATTTGCATCGGTACTGTCGATACTCTGCGCATCCGCACTGTCGAGCACGTAGATTCCGGCACCGCGACGTACGTCCACCAGTCCTTTAATTTCCAGCATGATTAATGCTTCGCGTACCACCGTGCGAGTGACATTGAGCATCTCAGCAATTTCACGCTCCGGGGGCAAACGCTCACCGGGCTGGTACGGCGTCTGGACAATCAGATCGCGGATCATGGCACCCACTTCCTGGTAGGGTCTTTGTTGAGAAGTGTTCGATTTCATCGTGTTATGTCCGTCAGAAGCGTGTAATCAGATACGGTGAATAGGTATCGAACTATAGCATTTGCGGCAAGTCAAAAACAGAAAACGGGTCAACCAAATCAGTATTTTGATTGACCCGTCATAGTTCGGGGAATTAAGCGTCAGCGCTTAGCGCGGCAACACACTCACGCGCGCCCAGCTCGCACAGTTGTTGATAGATGGCGATAACCGTCTCAACAAAGTCGGCGTTTTCCGCTAAATCATGGCCAAAAATACCGCTCAGCCCCAGCAGCGCCGTCACGCGTTCAGCCCCCTGGTATTGTTGGTTAATACGCTGGAATTCAGCCAGCATTGGGTCAACAACATCAATGGCCTGCCCCTGCTCATCCACGCCGTGGGTATAACGCATCCAGCCCGCGACGCCAAGCGCCAGGTGACGCCAGTCGCTGCCGTTTTGCAAATGCATACGTACCGGATCCAGCAGGCGCTGCGGCAGTTTCTGGCTGCCATCCATCGCAATCTGCCAGGTGCGGTGGCGCAGAGACGGGTTGCTAAAACGTTCGATCAGCAGCGTCGCGTAGGCGTTGAGATCGGTACCTTCCGGCATCGCCAGCGTCGGCGCCTGTTCCTGCATCATCAGTGCAAACGCCGCTTTGCGATACGCGGGATTCGTCATGGTATCGGCGATAGTTTCATACCCGCCAAGATAGCCCAGATACGCGAGGAAAGAGTGGCTACCGTTAAGCATGCGCAATTTCATCATTTCAAACGGCACCACATCGGCAACGAATTGCGCGCCGACTTTATCCCAGTCCGGACGACCGTTGACGAAATTGTCTTCAATCACCCACTGACGGAACGGCTCACAGGCGATAGCACACGGATCGTAAACGCCCAGCTGGTCGGCAATTTCCTGCAACGTTTCTGGCGTCGCTGCCGGCACAATGCGGTCTACCATGGTGCATGGGAAGGTGGCGTTAGCTGCAATCCACTCCGCTAACTGCGGGTCGCGCGCCTGCGCCAGGCCCAGCACCGCGACTTTCGCCACATGACCATTTTCACGCACGTTATCGCAGGACATCACGGTAAAGGCCGCCAGCCCCTGCTCACGACGCAGATGCAACGCCTGTACGATGTACCCAATCGCCGATTTCGGCGCGGTTGGGTTCGCCAGATCGTGCTTAATCAGTGGGTTATTGAGATCTAACTGGCCGCTGGCAGCGTCGGTGCAGTACCCTTTTTCCGTGACCGTCAGCGAGACAATCGCCGTCTGCGGGCGCGCCATGGCCTGTAAAATGCCGTCGCAACCGTCAAGATCCGGGTGCAGCGCTTCTTTCATCGAGCCAATCACTTTCAGCACGGTGTTGTCCGCGCCCTTTTCCGCCACGGTATACAGCAGTTGCTGCTTGCGCAGATTTTCAATCAGTACGCAGTCGTTACCCGGCATCAGGTTAACTTCACAGATACCCCAATCGCTGTCGGTGGTTTCTAAGAGATGGTGGGTGTACAGCGCCTGATGCGCGCGGTGAAAAGCACCGCATCCCAAGTGAACAATACGGGATTGCAGGCGAGAACTGTCCCAGGCCGGACGCGCAACCGGCAGGTTGCTACTGGCAATTGTCGTTGTCATCGTGAACTCCAGAAGCCGTTGGAATACCAACGGAAGAGAAAAGGAAAAAGCCGGCCAGACAGGTGACCGGCAAATCTGCTTTAACGGCTGAAGAAAGCGCGCTGGATAGCCATTTCAACACCGCGTACTTCCGCCAGCCCCTTCAGGCGACCAATCGCGGAGTAGCCAGGGTTGGTTTTCTTTTTCAGATCGTCAAGCATCTGGTGACCATGATCCGGCCGCATGGGGATCAGATCCTCTTTACCCTCAGCTTTACGACGTTGCTCTTCTTCGACGATCGCTTTCACCACTTCGTACATGTCAACGTCGCCGTTAAGATGCGCCGCTTCATGGAAAGTTTTCGGGTTATCTTCACGTAGCGTGGAGCGCAGATGGGTGAAGTAAATGCGCGGACCAAACTGTTTGATCATGTCAACCAGATCGTTGTCCGCACGGACACCGTAGGAGCCAGTGCACATGGTAAAACCGTTCGCCATGCTGCTGACCGTATCTACCATCCACTGCATATCTTCCACGGTGGAAACAATACGCGGCAGGCCGAGGATCGGGCGCGGCGGATCGTCGGGATGGACCGCCATACGCACACCCACTTCTTCTGCCACCGGAATGATCGCTTTCAGGAAGACGGCAAAATTCTCGCGCAGCGCAGCTTTATCGATATCTTTGTAACGCTCAAGGTGCTGACGGAACTGATCGAGGGTATAGCCTTCTTCCGCGCCAGGCAGACCGGCGATGATATTGCGGGTCAGACGCGCTTTGTCTTCATCGCTCATGGTGGTGAAGCGTTCATTCGCCTGAACAATTTCTTCGGCAGTGTAGTCCGCTTCCGCGCCCGGGCGTTTGAGGATATGCAACTCAAAGGCGGCAAATTCAATCTGGTCAAAACGCAACGCTTTGGAGCCGTCCGGCAGGACGTATTCCAGATCGGTACGGGTCCAGTCGAGAACCGGCATAAAGTTGTAGCACACCGTACGAATGCCGCACTGGGCCAGGTTACGCAGGCTCTGCTGGTAATTGGCGATCCACTGCTGATAGTTGCCAGAACGGGTTTTAATGTCTTCGTGGATCGGCACACTTTCGACGACCGACCAGACCAGGCCCGCCTGCTCAACAATCGCTTTGCGCTTTAGGATTTCATCAACCGTCCACACTTCCCCGTTCGGGATATGGTGCAAGGCGGTGACAACGCCCGTGGCACCCGCCTGACGCACATCCGCTAAGGTGACCGGATCGTTAGGGCCATACCAGCGCCATGTCTGTTCCATGTTTTATTCCTCGTTTACGTTATGGACTCGACGATATGGCGCATAAATTCCTCCTTTTGGTATTACATGTCAACCTAAACGCCAAAATTGGTTAACCAAATCACAATGAAAGGCGTTGAGATCCTATGTATGCCGCAAAAACACACGGTAAATATGTAAACATGTAACGCAATGTGACATCTATCGCATCAATGGTTAACCAATATATGTAACATCTCAACCAAAATCATAATGGTTCAACCAAAAGAAGGTAGACGTTTTATGCACGTTCTCAATATTCTGTGGGTCGTATTCGGCATCGGTCTGATGCTGGTACTTAATCTAAGATTCAAAATAAACTCGATGGTCGCCCTGCTGCTGGCGGCGCTCTCGGTCGGTATGCTGGCGGGTATGGATTTAATGGAGCTGCTGCACACCATGAAATCCGGTTTCGGCAGTACGCTGGGAGAGCTGGCGATTATCGTGGTATTCGGGGCGGTCATAGGTAAGCTGATGGTTGATTCCGGGGCGGCGCATCAGATTGCCCATACGCTACTGGCGCGCCTCGGCCTGCGCTATGTGCAGCTGTCGGTGATCATTATTGGTCTGATCTTCGGCCTGGCGATGTTCTATGAAGTGGCGTTTATTATGCTGGCGCCGCTGGTGATCGTTATTGCTGCAGAAGCGAAGATCCCCTTCCTCAAGTTGGCGATTCCCGCCGTTGCCGCCGCCACCACCGCTCACTCCCTGTTCCCACCGCAGCCTGGCCCGGTGGCGCTGGTTAACGCCTACGGAGCTGACATGGGCATGGTCTACATCTACGGTATTCTGGTGACCATTCCGAGCGTGATCTGCGCCGGGCTTATCCTGCCGAAGTTTCTCGGCAACCTCGATCGCCCGACGCCTTCATTCATGAAAGCCGACGTCCCGGTTGACCAGAACAATCTACCGTCATTTGGCGTGTCTATTCTGGTGCCGCTGATCCCGGCGATCATCATGATCTCCACCACCATCGCCAATATCTGGCTGGTAAAAGGGACACAAGCGTGGGAAGTGGTCAACTTCCTCGGCTCTTCACCGATTGCGATGTTCATCGCCATGATTGTTGCCTTCGTGCTGTTTGGTACCGCGCGTGGTCACGATATGCAATGGGTCATGAACGCCTTTGAAAACGCGGTGAAAAGTATCGCTATGGTGATCCTGATCATCGGCGCGGGCGGCGTACTGAAGCAGACCATCATCGATACCGGCATTGGCGACACCATCGGTATGCTGATGTCGCACGGCAATATTTCTCCGTACATCATGGCGTGGTTGATAACCGTGCTGATTCGTCTGGCAACCGGCCAGGGCGTGGTCTCAGCCATGACGGCGGCGGGAATTATCAGCGCAGCCATCCTCGACCCGGCAACCGGTCAACTGGTGGGCGTCGATCCGGCGCTACTGGTGCTGGCAACGGCGGCAGGCTCCAACACACTGACCCACATCAACGATGCCTCGTTCTGGCTGTTCAAAGGCTACTTTGACCTGTCGGTGAAGGATACGCTGAAAACCTGGGGTCTGCTGGAACTGGTGAACTCCGTGGTGGGCCTGATAATCGTGTTGATCATCAGCATGATTGCATAACGTCTGTCCCGCTCTGGCCAGTCGCGCCAGAGCGGTTTTCCATCCCGTCTTAGCAATCCTCAATAATCAGATACACCGCCTTCACCGGGCCATGCACCCCAACCACCTTGATAAGCTCAATATCCGCTGTCGAACTGGGTCCACTGATAATGTTAATGCACGACGGCATACGCTCACCGGCCTGCGCTTTCTGATGCAGTTTTTCTGCCAGTTGCGCCACGCGTGGCAGGATGGTGCTTTTACGCAGCACGAAAATCGATGACTCCGGCAACAGGCTCAGGGAACGCCCACGCTCCGGCGCAGAAAACAGCACCACGCCGCCGGACTCAGTCAGGCCATACTCGGCATAGACCACGCCGACTTTAGCCTGCTCGGCCTGGGCAATATTTTCGCTACCGCGCGCCGGGTCCCAGACCACGGCGTTGCATGCCTGCTGTAAGCGTTCGGTAATGCCCAGTTCCACCAGCCGACTGTCGCCGCTCAGTACCACCGGTTGCGACCCCAGCTCCTCACACAGACGGAGCGCCGCGTCTGCCGCCTGATCCTCGCGGGTCAGTTCGCAGCGGGCCAGCATCACCTCGCTGGCAAACTGGATAAACGCCTCGCAGCGCTGCTCGGGGCTCAGTTCGGTCAGGCGCTCGTTGGCATAGTTGTTAACCGGCGCGGCATCCGCTTGTGGCTCGAAACGCAGCGGGCGACCCAGCGCCTGGGCGACGGTGTTTAAAAATGCGGTACGGTTATCCATTTTTTTTCTCCTGCGCCTGATGTTTCTTAAACCAGCTGCGGAAACTCTCGCCGTCAGCATCAGGCAGATCGCGCGCCTCCATCCAGTCACCAATCGCGCCAACCTTAAGCGGCGTTTTACCGCCATTGATAAACCAGCTTGCCGCGTGGGCCCCGGCCATCATGCCGACCTTCCACAGCCCTGGATGGCTGTTGGCATAAGCGAACATTTTGATCGCCCGTCGCTCGGCTTTCGGGGTAATGCCCTCCTCGGCCATCACCCGGCGATGACGCAGGATCAGTTTTGACAGAGGGATCCGCACCGGACAGACGCTGTCACAGGCCGTGCACAGTGAACAGGCATACGGCAGGTCTTTAAAATCTTTATAGCCGCCGAGCAGCGGAGAGATCACCGCGCCGATGGGGCCTGGATAGATAGAGCCATAGCCGTGCCCGCCGATATGACGATACGCCGGACAGGTGTTCATACAGGCCCCGCAGCGGATACAGCGCAGCACATCACGAAACTCTGAACCCAGCACCTGCGAGCGCCCGTTATCGACAATCACCAGATGAAATTCTTCCGGTCCGTCAACGTTATCCGCCTCACGCGGGCCGGTCAGCCAGGTGTTGTAGCCCGTCAGGCGTGCGCCCACGGCGCTGCGCGCCAGCATAGTGATCAGCACATCCACATCGGCAAACGTCGGTGCGATACGCTCCATACCCATTACCGCAATGTGCGTTTTCGGCAGCGTGGTGCACATGCGCGCGTTACCTTCGTTGGTCACCAGACACACCGAGCCGGTTTCCGCCACGGCAAAGTTGCAGCCGGTAATGCCGATTTCGGCACTCAGGAAATCCTCGCGGATCTTCTGGCGAATGAACAAGGTCATGGCTTCCGGTGTTTCCGGGCCGTCGTAGCCCAGACGTTCGTGCAGCACACGGCGGATCTGATAGCGATCTTTATGAATAGCTGGGACCACTACGTGCGAAGGCGGATCCTGATCCAATTGCAGGATGTACTCGCCGAGATCGGTTTCGATCACCTGAATTCCGGCATCCTGTAGTACATGGTTGACGCCGATCTCTTCGGTCACCATCGACTTGGACTTCACCACTTTCTTCGCATTTTTATTCTGCGCGACCTGCAGAATGTAGCGGGTGGCCTCTTCTTTGGTTTTGGCGAAATAGACGTGCCCGCCGTTTTGCGTCACTTTCTCGGAGAGTTGATACAAGTAAGCATCGAGATTGCTCAGAACGTGATCGCGGATCTGGCTGGCACGATCGCGCCAGTCTTCCCAGTGGCCTAACTCATCGACCATTTTCTGTCGATTCGCGCCGATACGCTCCTGCGCATTGGCCACGGCTTTGCGCATGATCGGGTCTTCAATCTGCTGACGAATGCGCAGTTTAAATTCTACATCGCTGGTTTTTATCGACATTTATTTCCCCTCAGCGGCTCATCAGCACTTCAGCAATATGCATCACTTTGACCGGCTGACCTTCCCGTTGCAGTCGACCGCCAATGTTCAGCAGGCAACTGACGTCTGCGCCAATCAAATATTCCGGCTTCGCATCCATCAGGTGGAAAACTTTCTCTTTCACCATCTCGCCGGATATTTCAGCCATCTTGACCGAGAACGTCCCGCCAAAGCCGCAGCAGGTGTCCTGATCGGCAAACGTCAGCAGTTCCAGCCCGCGCACGTTTTTCAACAATGTGAGCGGCTCTTCCTTCACACCCAGCTTGCGGGTCAGGCTACAGGAGGGGTGATATACGGCGCGGCCCTGCAGACTGGCGCCGACATCCACCACGCCGAGTTTGTTGACGATAAAAGAGGTAAGATCCTGCATACGCGCGGCAACGTTCTCAGCACGGATCGCCCACTCAGGTTCATCGGCCAGATAGGTCGGGTAGCTTTTTACCGCATAGGTGCAGGAGCCTGCCGGAGAGATAATCGGATCGTCGTTATCTTCCAGCGCGGCGATCAGGTTTTTCATCCCGGGGATCGCTTCTTTGATGTAACCGCTGTTGATGGCTGGCTGACCGCAACACCCTTGCTTCTCGGGGAAATTCACGCGACAACCCAGTTTTTCCAGCAGCAATACGGAGTCTCGTGCCATCCGTGATTTCAGTGCGTCACCAATGCAGGTAACAAAGAAATTTACATTCACAATAACTACTCCATTGCTTCATTTCTGTTTATTGCGCTTGATATTGCTATATCAAGCAAAGGTTCAATCGTCTTTCACACCCAGTTTTTCGGTTTGCTCGTTTTACTAATGCCTGGGTTCATAATGATGCTCAGATCGTTTTCCTTTGATGGCGACTCTCCATTTCTTATATCAGGACAATCGCAAATGTCTGCATTTTCATTTGTATGACAAAACAAAATAATCCCCTAATCGACTCGGACATGCAATACCCAGGTTTATTTATTTCGGCATCGCTCACATTTTTATATTTAAAATCACAGCATTATTAACACCTTAACAATAGTTTCAGGAGATAACTATTCTCGTCACTACCATTATCAAAGAGGTTGTTAAATAACTACTTATGGGTATTAAGCTTGATCTTAAGTATATTTACACGGCGCTAATTCTTAATTAAAAAATTACAATAGTTACAAAACCACAAATCATAATTACTTTATCCACTGAAGCGATTCAGTTTACAGCTTTTATTAATTCAGCAAGGTACCCTCCCCGCCATAAATATAAATCAGGTTTAATGAACCAATCGGGAATAGCAATGAAAGAATATTTTATGTTTGCCCTGGCACTCTCTCCGTTACTACTGATGGTATTTTTAATATTAAAATTGAAAATGCCCATCCATTATTCTGTGCTAATCTCTTTAGTATTCACCGCCGCGCTATCGGCACTATTCTGGGAAATGCCCGTACAGAATTTGAAAGCCGCGATAGGCTATGGCGCACTGAAGGGATTATGGCCGATCGTGATTGTGATCCTCGGCGCTATCTTCAGTTATAACGTCATGCAGGCGACCAAAGCGCTGGATATTCTGCGCGACATTCTCGCCAGCATTAGCGAAGATAAGCGTATTCAGGTGCTGCTGATTTCATGGTGCTTTGGCGGATTTCTTGAAGCCGCGGCAGGTTATGGCACGGCGGTCGCCATCCCGATCGGCATTCTTATTGCGCTCGGATTCAACCCGCTGAAGGCGGCGATCGCCTCTCTGGTGGCAAATACCGTTCCCACCGCATTCGGCGCGGTCGGGATCCCGGTTTCTATTCTGGCGGAACAGGTTAATCTGCCGGTTTATACCTTAGGCGGAACCATTATTTTGCAGCTGGCGCTGTTTAATATCCTGCTGCCGTTTGTCATTGTCTGCATAATTGGCGGTGGCCTGAAAGCCATTCGCGGCGTATTTCTGATCACACTGATGTGTGGCATCACCACGCTGGTTCCGCAATATTTTGTCGCTATCCATCTTGGCGCGGAATTGCCCGCCTTTGCCGGGAGCCTGGTCAGCCTGCTTGCCGTCGCGATGGTCAGCCGCCTGCGCAAAGGGAAAACCGATCCCGAATGGCGCATTGAGGTCAGCCATACCCGCGAAACCACGCCGCGCTCCGCAAAAGTGTTGTTCCGCGTGGGCTCTATCTATCTGTTTATTTTTGTCTTTATCCTGCTGTGTTCGCCGCTGTTCCCGACGATAAAAGCTGCGGCGTCCCAACTGGCCTCGGTACTGCATTTCACGCTCGCCGACGGCAAAACGCTGGCGCTGAAAGTTGAATGGGTGACCACGCCGGGGATGCTGATCATCTTTGCGACCATTATCGGCGGTTTTATTCAGGGAGCATCGACACGTGGGATGCTGGAAGTGTTTATCAAAACTATTTTCCAGCTTAAAAATTCCATTGTGGCGATTATGGCGATCGTCGCGCTGGCCACGGTGATGGATCTCAGTGGGATTATCTCCACGCTGGCCCAGTCGATTGTTGATTTGACCGGCAGCTCATACGTCTTCCTCGCCCCGGTGATTGGCGCGCTGGGTACATTTGTCACCGGCAGCGATACCAACTCGAACATTCTGTTCGGTAAACTGCAAACCATTGCCGCCAGTAAGCTGCATATCGATCCCAACTGGCTGGCGGCGGCCAACACCTCCGGCGCAACGGGCGGAAAAATGATTTCACCACAGAGCATCGCCATCGCAGTTTCGGCTACCAAAATGGACGGTCAGGCCAACCAGATAATGTCTGGCACCATGAAATACTGCTGCGCCTACATTGTGATCCTCGGCCTGAAAGTCGGTCTCTTTTATTACTGGTTTATGGCGTAACCCGTTGTCAACCCCGCCAAATTCGCGGCAATCGTATTTGACGAAGCGGTGACCATAAAGGTTTACACCGCCCCGGGATCGGAACGAGGTGACAGGCTTTACGATTTGTCGGCGCTGACTAAAATAGCGCCGATGTTTCAAATCGAGGATTGTTGTTATGTTGTTCTGGAAAAAGATGGTGAAGAAGTTCGACGCCTTTTCTGCGTTGATCCCACCACGCTACTTCCGCGTGTAATGCCTGATGGCGATTCGCTTATCAGGCCTGCGTTTCACGCTCATTTGTCGGCCGGATAAGGCGCAAGCGCCGCATCCGGCAACTAGCTCCCTTTCACTTGCGCAGCCCGCACGCCCTTAACACCCTGACCCACAGACGAAGCCACGCAAAACGGTAGACCAGTGGATGCTGAAATCGTAGCAATGTCATAAACATAATGCCTCCTGCGCTAGTGAAACGTTGGCAGCAGACCAAATACGTCCAGAACCACCGTCAGATAGACAACCGCCCCACAAATAATCACCAGGTTGAGCATGGTGTTATTACACGGCGCGGTATAGCTGGCG
>NZ_SZXD01000077.1:0-1549 GCF_005281115.1 Citrobacter sp. wls710 | reverse complement strand
GTTGTCTGGTGATTCAGGGGGCCAGTCTACAAGCTTTTACTCTTTAATTACGCCACGTGCGCGGAGAAGGGCTGTTTTAAAATCTTCTTCATAATCTTTCTGAATACCTGGGATGACGGCGTCTTTCGCCGAGTCACGCATTTTCAGGTGATAGATCAGAATGTCATCAGTTAAATCCGCCAGTTCACCGTCAAAACCTGACTCTTGCGCCAGTTTCTGTAAAAATTGCATCAGGTTAAGATCAGGTTCTTTCTGCCAGGCTGGCTGGAGGAGTTCAATAACTTCATTAAGGCGTTTACATTTCATGGTTGTGCTCCTTAGGCTTAATACGGATACGTTAGCAGGGTCAATCCCACATTAAAAGAGGCGATATCAGTGATTCTGGATAGTGCAATAACAGGGGTTGTGCTGGCGGGCGGTAAGGCCAGACGGATGGGCGGAACCGATAAAGGCCTGCTTGAACTCGACGGTAAACCGCTTTGGCGACATGTGGCCGATACTCTCGCTTTGCAGGTCGATACCGTAGTCGTTAATGCCAATCGCCACCGGGATATCTACCAACAAAGCGGCCTGAAAGTTATTCCCGATACCTTGGCCGATTTCCCTGGCCCACTGGCTGGGATGCTGTCGGTATTCCTGCAGCAAGCGGGGGACTGGTTTTTGTTCTGCCCGTGCGATATGCCCTATATTCCTCACGATCTGGTCTCCCGTTTAAAAGAGCAGCGCAAAGCTGCACCAATCGTCTGGGTGCATGATGGGGAAAGAGATCACCCGACAATTGCCCTGATGCACCGCTCCTTGCAGCCCTTGCTACAGGATTATCTTCAGTCAGGTGAACGACGCGTCATGGTCTTTATGCGTCAGGCTGGCGGTCATGCCGTCGATTTCAGCGATCATAAAGATGCATTCGTAAACGTGAACACACCTGAAGAACTTGCAAAATGGCAGGAAAAATCATGATCCCATTACTTGCCATTGCGGCATGGAGCGGTACGGGAAAAACCACGCTGCTAAAGAAACTGATCCCTGAGCTGCGTGTCAGAGGTATTAGACCCGGATTGATTAAGCATACACATCACAATATGGATGTCGACAAGCCCGGTAAAGACAGCTATGAGCTGCGCAAAGCAGGGGCGGCACAAACACTGGTCGCCAGCCAGCAACGTTGGGCGTTAATGGTAGAAACACCGGAAGAACCCGAACTGGATTTAGCGTATCTGGTAAGCAGGATGGATGCTTCGACGTTGGATATGGTACTGGTTGAGGGATTTAAGCATGAACCTGTTGCGAAGATCCTGCTTTTTCGTGAGGGCTGCGGACATACTCCTGAAGAGTTGGCGATGGATGAGTTTGTTATCGCGGTTGCCAGTGATGTTCCGTTATCTGTGGATGTTCCATTATTAGATATTAATGATATACAGCAAGTTGCTGATTTCGTTACGCAATGGGCAAGACGATAACTACGGTGTGGTGATGCGCCTGATGCGCTTTGGTAAGCCGGATAAGGCGTTTACGCCACATCCGGCAGGTTTCATTTCGCACAGACGCA
>NZ_SZXD01000075.1:0-1369 GCF_005281115.1 Citrobacter sp. wls710 | reverse complement strand
TGTTGTGAACTCGAAGAGTAGGGCGGGACACGTGGTATCCTGTCTGAATATGGGGGGACCATCCTCCAAGGCTAAATACTCCTGACTGACCGATAGTGAACCAGTACCGTGAGGGAAAGGCGAAAAGAACCCCGGCGAGGGGAGTGAAAAAGAACCTGAAACCGTGTACGTACAAGCAGTGGGAGCACCTTCGGGTGTGACTGCGTACCTTTTGTATAATGGGTCAGCGACTTATATTCTGTAGCAAGGTTAACCGTATAGGGGAGCCGAAGGGAAACCGAGTCTTAACTGGGCGTTAAGTTGCAGGGTATAGACCCGAAACCCGGTGATCTAGCCATGGGCAGGTTGAAGGTTGGGTAACACTAACTGGAGGACCGAACCGACTAATGTTGAAAAATTAGCGGATGACTTGTGGCTGGGGGTGAAAGGCCAATCAAACCGGGAGATAGCTGGTTCTCCCCGAAAGCTATTTAGGTAGCGCCTCGTGAATTCATCTTCGGGGGTAGAGCACTGTTTCGGCTAGGGGGTCATCCCGACTTACCAACCCGATGCAAACTGCGAATACCGAAGAATGTTATCACGGGAGACACACGGCGGGTGCTAACGTCCGTCGTGAAGAGGGAAACAACCCAGACCGCCAGCTAAGGTCCCAAAGTCATGGTTAAGTGGGAAACGATGTGGGAAGGCACAGACAGCCAGGATGTTGGCTTAGAAGCAGCCATCATTTAAAGAAAGCGTAATAGCTCACTGGTCGAGTCGGCCTGCGCGGAAGATGTAACGGGGCTAAACCATGCACCGAAGCTGCGGCAGCGACACTATGTGTTGTTGGGTAGGGGAGCGTTCTGTAAGCCGTTGAAGGTGTCCTGTGAGGGATGCTGGAGGTATCAGAAGTGCGAATGCTGACATAAGTAACGATAATGCGGGTGAAAAACCCGCACGCCGGAAGACCAAGGGTTCCTGTCCAACGTTAATCGGGGCAGGGTGAGTCGACCCCTAAGGCGAGGCCGAAAGGCGTAGTCGATGGGAAACAGGTTAATATTCCTGTACTTGGTGTTACTGCGAAGGGGGGACGGAGAAGGCTATGTTGGCCGGGCGACGGTTGTCCCGGTTTAAGCGTGTAGGTGTGTGTTCCAGGTAAATCCGGTTCACTTTAACACTGAGGCGTGATGACGAGGCACTACGGTGCTGAAGTGACAAATGCCCTGCTTCCAGGAAAAGCCTCTAAGCATCAGGTAACACGAAATCGTACCCCAAACCGACACAGGTGGTCAGGTAGAGAATACCAAGGCGCTTGAGAGAACTCGGGTGAAGGAACTAGGCAAAATGGTGCCGTAACTTCGGGAGAAGGCACGCTGATATGTAGGTGAAG
>NZ_SZXD01000048.1:0-1196 GCF_005281115.1 Citrobacter sp. wls710 | reverse complement strand
TGGAGCTGAAATCAGTCGAAGATACCAGCTGGCTGCAACTGTTTATTAAAAACACAGCACTGTGCAAACACGAAAGTGGACGTATACGGTGTGACGCCTGCCCGGTGCCGGAAGGTTAATTGATGGGGTTATCCGTAAGGAGAAGCTCTTGATCGAAGCCCCGGTAAACGGCGGCCGTAACTATAACGGTCCTAAGGTAGCGAAATTCCTTGTCGGGTAAGTTCCGACCTGCACGAATGGCGTAATGATGGCCAGGCTGTCTCCACCCGAGACTCAGTGAAATTGAACTCGCTGTGAAGATGCAGTGTACCCGCGGCAAGACGGAAAGACCCCGTGAACCTTTACTATAGCTTGACACTGAACACTGGTCCTTGATGTGTAGGATAGGTGGGAGGCTTTGAAGTGTGGACGCCAGTCTGCATGGAGCCATCCTTGAAATACCACCCTTTAATGGCTGGTGTTCTAACGTGGGCCCCTAATCGGGGTTGCGGACAGTGTCTGGTGGGTAGTTTGACTGGGGCGGTCTCCTCCCAAAGAGTAACGGAGGAGCACGAAGGTTAGCTAATCCTGGTCGGACATCAGGAGGTTAGTGCAAAGGCATAAGCTAGCTTGACTGCGAGAGTGACGGCTCGAGCAGGTGCGAAAGCAGGTCTTAGTGATCCGGTGGTTCTGAATGGAAGGGCCATCGCTCAACGGATAAAAGGTACTCCGGGGATAACAGGCTGATACCGCCCAAGAGTTCATATCGACGGCGGTGTTTGGCACCTCGATGTCGGCTCATCACATCCTGGGGCTGAAGTAGGTCCCAAGGGTATGGCTGTTCGCCATTTAAAGTGGTACGCGAGCTGGGTTTAGAACGTCGTGAGACAGTTCGGTCCCTATCTGCCGTGGGCGCTGGAGAATTGAGGGGGGCTGCTCCTAGTACGAGAGGACCGGAGTGGACGCATCACTGGTGTTCGGGTTGTCATGCCAATGGCACTGCCCGGTAGCTAAATGCGGAAAAGATAAGTGCTGAAAGCATCTAAGCACGAAACTTGCCCCGAGATGAGTTCTCCCTGAGACTTTAAGTCTCCTGAAGGAACGTTGAAGACGACGACGTTGATAGGTCGGGTGTGTAAGTGTAGCGATACATTGAGCTAACCGATACTAATGAACCGTGAGGCTTAACCTTACAACGCCGAAGATGTTTTGGCGAA
>NZ_SZXD01000073.1:0-1088 GCF_005281115.1 Citrobacter sp. wls710 | reverse complement strand
AATTAGCTCATTACTTTAGCAACAACGCCCGCACCTACAGTACGGCCGCCTTCACGGATTGCGAAACGCAGACCGTCGTCCATCGCGATCGGGTGGATCAGGGTAACAACCATTTTGATGTTGTCGCCCGGCATTACCATCTCTACGCCTTCCGGCAGTTCGATGGTACCAGTCACGTCAGTAGTACGGAAGTAGAACTGCGGACGGTAGCCTTTGAAGAACGGAGTATGACGGCCGCCTTCGTCTTTGGACAGGATGTACACTTCAGATTCGAACTTGGTGTGCGGCTTGATAGAGCCCGGCTTAGCCAGTACCTGACCACGTTCGATTTCTTCACGTTTGATACCACGCAGCAGAACACCAACGTTCTCACCAGCACGGCCTTCGTCCAGCAGTTTGCGGAACATTTCAACGCCAGTACAGGTAGACTTAGCAGTCTCTTTGATACCAACGATTTCAACTTCTTCACCAACTTTGATGATACCGCGCTCTACACGACCGGTAACAACGGTACCACGACCGGAGATGGAGAATACGTCTTCGATAGGCAGCAGGAACGGCTTGTCAATCGCACGCTCTGGTTCCGGGATGTAAGAATCCAGGAAGCCAGCCAGTTCGATGATTTTCGCTTCCCACTCTGCTTCGCCTTCCAGCGCTTTCAGAGCAGAACCACGAACGATCGGAGTGTCGTCGCCCGGGAAATCGTACTGAGACAGAAGTTCACGAACTTCCATTTCTACCAGTTCCAGCAGCTCTTCGTCATCAACCATGTCGCATTTGTTCAGGAACACGATGATGTACGGAACGCCTACCTGACGACCCAGCAGGATGTGCTCACGAGTCTGCGGCATCGGGCCGTCAGTCGCAGCAACAACCAGGATCGCGCCATCCATCTGCGCAGCACCGGTGATCATGTTTTTAACATAGTCGGCGTGGCCCGGGCAGTCTACGTGTGCGTAGTGGCGAGTCGGGGTGTCATATTCAACGTGAGAAGTGTTGATGGTGATACCACGAGCTTTTTCTTCCGGCGCGTTATCGATCTGGTCGAATGCACGAGCAGCACCGCCGTAGGTTTTAGCCAGTACGGT
>NZ_SZXD01000074.1:0-431 GCF_005281115.1 Citrobacter sp. wls710 | reverse complement strand
ATTGATGTCTTAGGACCGGAGAAACGCAGACGGCGTACCACACAGGAAAAGATCGCAATTGTTCAGCAGAGCTTTGAACCAGGGATGACGGTCTCCCTCGTTGCCCGGCAACATGGTGTAGCAGCCAGCCAGTTATTTCTCTGGCGTAAGCAATACCAGGAAGGAAGTCTTACTGCTGTCGCCGCCGGAGAACAGGTTGTTCCTGCCTCTGAACTTGCTGCCGCCATGAAGCAGATTAAAGAACTCCAGCGCCTGCTCGGCAAGAAAACGATGGAAAATGAACTCCTCAAAGAAGCCGTTGAATATGGACGGGCAAAAAAGTGGATAGCGCACGCGCCCTTATTGCCCGGGGATGGGGAGTAAGCTTAGTCAGCCGTTGTCTCCGGGTGTCGCGTGCGCAGTTGCACGTCATTCTCAGACGAACCGATGAC
>NZ_SZXD01000044.1:0-780 GCF_005281115.1 Citrobacter sp. wls710 | reverse complement strand
AATTATGGCCCGGCATCCGCTTTACCCTGTCAGACCACCCGATACCTGCGCTTAACCGCAACTGGCAGGTGGTGAGCAGCACGCTGGTTGGCGTGCAGCCTCAGGCCCGCCACGGCAGCGCCGGACAGGGGACTCTGCTCACCAACCAGTTTTCCGTTATCCCGGCAGAACAGACATGGCGTTCCCGCCCCCTGCCAAAGCCCAGAGTGGACGGTCCGCAAAGCGCGGTGGTTACCGGCCCGGCAGGGGAAGAGATTTTCTGTGATGAGTATGGCCGGGTGCGGCTGAAGTTCCTGTGGGACCGCTATCATGGCGGCACGGAGGACAGCTCCTGCTGGATACGGGTGTCACAGGCATGGGCCGGGGCCGGATTTGGTCATCTCGCCATTCCCCGCGTGGGGCAGGAAGTGATTGTTGATTTCCTCAACGGCGACCCGGATCAGCCTGTCGTAACGGGACGGGCCTATCACGAAGATAATCCCTCGCCGGGTGACCTGCCGGCCACCCGGACAAAAATGACCATCCGCTCCAAAACCTATCAGGGCGACGGATTTAACGAGCTGACCTTTGACGATGCCACAGACCAGGAGCAGGTCTATATCCATGCGCAGAAGAACATGGATACCGAGGTGCTGAACAATCGCACCACCGATGTGAAGGTGGATCACAGCGAAACCATCGGCAACAACCAGAACATTACCGTGGGTCTGGGCCAGACGGTGACGGTGGGTAAGGAGAATGCTGGCGGCCACGATCAGAAAACCACCGTGGCGCATGACC
>NZ_SZXD01000072.1:0-917 GCF_005281115.1 Citrobacter sp. wls710 | reverse complement strand
GGCGTTAACCTGGCGATCCACCAGGTCGATAGCTCCGGCAGCGCGCTGACCTATACCCAGGTCAAAGTAAACGACGCCAGCGACATTCACGATACAACTTTTGATGCTGACGGCGTGGCGACGTTCAACTTCGTCGTCTCTTACGTCAAACAGTCTGGCGCGGTACCAGTAACAGCGGGCTACGTGAAATCCAACACCGCGTATACCCTTACCTATAACTGATCATCAGTCCCCAGAGAGTTATCTTTTTCAACAAGATAACTCCTTTACAGAATTATCAAGGATAGAAGAACACCCTTACCTTTTGTAAACATAATGGTAGTCACTTCAGTTAAAATTAAAATCACTTTCATTATTTATAATGATAAAAAATACAAATACACACCAATCAACTCAAATACAATACATATATATATTGATAATAAAAACCATCAACACATAACAGCAAGAGATAAATAAATACTATGTTTGCAAAAAAAAAGCACAATATGTACAAAATCGTTAAAAACAATGCACAGATAAATTATTACAAGAAATTGTAGTATAGATAAAAAACAAATTAAATATTTTGTTTGTGAATATAAAAAAAGGAAATATCCGCATATGATATTTTTATAGATGCAGAGTACTCCCTATAATAAATATTGTCTTAAGTGACATCTATTTTTAACAAGGATATTTCAAGATGAAATTAAAGTTAATAGCTTTATCACTGGTTCTGTCTGCTGCCTCCACTACTTCAGCCTTTGCCCTAGATGGCGGCCAGGTAGATTTTGCTGGTCTGGTGAGCGATAACACCTGCACCCCGCACGTTAACGGCGGCAGTCAGGATGGACAGGTTCAACTGAACACCGCCCAGGCATCCGCTATAACTGCCGATCCAGGTGTACAGAGCAGTGCCGTCGGTATTCAGCCAG
>NZ_SZXD01000070.1:0-580 GCF_005281115.1 Citrobacter sp. wls710 | reverse complement strand
ACCTGATGTGGCGTAAACGTAACTGTGTATTTCTGTAACTTAAACAAAAAGAGGAATATTTTAAATGGAAAAGAAATTAAGCAGTAAATACATTCATATGTATATGAGTATATCCCGAGTGTTCATTCGTTTGACAGGCAATGTATTAAAACTGTTTCCTTTTGCTATGGTGATATGCCCTGTGGTGTGGTTTTATCTTTGCCCTGAACATATTATCTCAGACATTGTTAACGACTGGCAGGATGCAGATACACTGGAAAAAATACTGCTTGTCAAACTGTATCTGAAGACGGTTCTTATTCTGACAGTGGTAAGCGTTGTTGTTTTGTATCTTTCGTCAGATAAGTTTATACCTGTTAAACGCAGGAAATGAGTCTGTCGGTTCTCATAAATATAACCGTGTGTGTATATGTATAATATAAATAAAGGTGTGTTATGAGTTTTTATCATTTTTACGAAAGATAAGTAATAAAGAAAAAGAAATTTTTATCAGTGAGGAGCGTTTTTTCTCCCTGCTGGAAAGGGTGAGTGCTTTTGATGTAATGGCCAGGTGAGTAATGAGTCCAGTCCGTTGCAGTCC
>NZ_SZXD01000043.1:0-596 GCF_005281115.1 Citrobacter sp. wls710 | reverse complement strand
AGTGTATCCATTATTGACAGCTTCCCCATTCCTTTGTGTCAGCCTATTCGTAATTTCAGAAGCAAAGGTCTTGGAGATTATGCAAATGTTGGCTACAATGCTACAAAGGGACAGTACTTCTATGGATGTAAATGTCATGCTTTAGTCAGTGAATCAGGCTATGTCATAGACTACACAATTACTCCTGCTTCAATGGCTGATAGTTCAATGACCGAGGAAGTGTTGAGTCAATTTGGGACACCAACAGTCCTTGGAGATATGGGATATTTAGGTCAGTCACTGCATGATAGGCTGGAATTAAAAGGAATTGATCTAATGACACCTGTCAGGAAGAACATGAAGCAAAAGAAAATCCTTTTCCCTAATTTTTCAAAACGTAGAAAAGTGATTGAGCGAGTTTTCTCTTTTTTGACAAATCTAGGAGCTGAGCGTTGTAAAAGTCGTTCGCCTCAAGGTTTTCAATTGAAATTAGAGATGATACTTTTAGCGTATTCTTTACTGTTAAAATCAGCTAAATCACTGGAACCAGAGACTTTAAGATATTCTATCGGGTATCAAGTCATGGCTAAATAATCAACTAGCAATTCGGGTTAATA
>NZ_SZXD01000020.1:0-23778 GCF_005281115.1 Citrobacter sp. wls710 | reverse complement strand
TGTCTGGTGATTCAGGGGGCCAGTCTAATATTATGTTGCTACAGGCTATTTATCACCTTATCAAAACAGACGTTATTGTCCATATTCAGCATGCTGAAGACTTTTGCAATATAGAAGAGCGTAAAGTAAAAGTGATAATTGATACGTTTAACAACAACATTTTCTATACCAGTATAGATTATCAACTGGAGAGGATTCAACCAGCTAAGGTTTTCATACTTTCGCCATTCAAAATCAAAAGATGCTTCGGAGATACCCCTGTTGTTTTTATCAATCGAAACGTTTCGCTGCATGCTTTTATTACTTTGCTGAATTGCGATGAAAATTGTGATATTTCTCCAGAACTATCCTTTTCTCGTCGCCAGCATCAAATTCTTACCTACATTTTGCAGCAAAAATCATGTTACTCAATTGCTCAGGAAATGCATATCTCATTAAAGACCTACTATTGTCATAAGTATAATATAATGTTGTTGCTGAAACTCAGGAAAATGAGTGATTTAGTACGACATCAAATATCCTGTTATCTGTAGTAACCAGATACAGGATGTCGTGTTTCGAGATTAGGATTAAATTGTTAAAGTGCAGAATTGGCAAGTATTGTATAGCACAGGTTTCCACGCCTGTATCTTTTAAAATAATAGTTTAATCCTATTCTTAAAAATAAACACTACATACAATAATAAAGCAAGTTATTATTGTATGTAGCATAATATTTATATTTATAACATTACTCCACAGAGACCTCTTTAATAGCAGGGTTTTTATTCAGCAAAGAAATCACCTGAAACACATCGATTTCTTTTGTGCACTCTAAATTTGCCGTAAGCACATAACATTCAACCGTATCTTTAGCCAGTGAACGCACTTGTATGCGATAACCCTGGTCAGTAATCCAGGCCAGAACAGATTGTGCTGCACCGTCTGCAATACGTATCCGTAGTTGCAAGTGATGATTTAAAAAGCGGTAGGTAAGTTGACGGAAGAACTCCAGCACGATGAGTGCCATAATCGTACCCACGATGCCGACTTCGTACATTCCGCTGCCGATGACCAGACCTATTGCTGCAGTGACCCACACATCCGCGGCTGTCGTTAAACCTCTAATGGTTTGTTTTTGGACCAATATATTTCCCGCGCCCAGAAAACCAACACCTGTGACAACCTGGGCTGCGATTCTGCTGGGGTCTAATCCAATATGTTCATGCCCAATAACATCATAGAAACCGTATTTAGAAACAATCATGAACATGGCACTGCCGATACCAATCAGTATATGAGTCCGTACTCCTGCTTCTTTGGCACGTATTTGACGTTCCAGACCAATTATACCACCTAAGAAACTGGCTAATATGAGTCGTAAAAGAAACTCTTCAGTCATAATGATTCTCTCTGTACTACAGTTATAACGGAAGTCATACATGCAGAAATAATTAAAATATGGTTACCTTAACCGTATTATTTAATTAATGACGATGTTCTGGCATTAATTCTTTATTTGGAACCAGAAATAACCATGATGAAATAACAAACGGCATGGTTAAGGTCGGCAGGCCAAAAGGCATTAAAAGCACATTCATTGCTGCCTGAATAAAAACCGTAAAGATAATTCCTGAAACAGTGTAAATAAAGACTTGCCAGCCAGGGTGATTGAAGACTGTGCCCAGTGCTACTGACGTGAGAACGGCGCTAAAGGCATACAATCCTGCCGCAATGTCGTGAGGATTGGCTCCCAGATAACAAGCAAGGAGTGTCGCAATAAAAGAACCAATGATGGCGTAACAGGCACATACGACAGATTCTACCGCCAGACCAGCAATGAAGAACAAACTAGCAAAGATCCCTGGGAATAAAAAAACTTGCGAGATCCCATGTAGTGTACCGTCTATAAAAAAGCTAATTGAGTAATGGTTTTGAGACTCTGCTATGTAATGTTGTGACAATTCAGGGGCAGGAAGGCCTGAGCCATAGATATTATGAAAAGCATAGCTGGCAAGTAGAATTACCCAGGTTGTCAGCACGAATGGGGCCGTTAGCGCAGCGACTTTCCATGTTTTTAGTATATCGGCAATGCATACCGTAGCAATAACTGATACAACACTACCAACGACCAGGCATAGCCACATTATTGGCGTCGCAGTTATAAATACAGGAATAGCGATGCCGACCAGACAGCCATTATAACTATAGAGACCATCCCGCCAACTTTTAACATCATGGGCTATTGCCCCTGTTATCGAAGCCAGGACAGTTCCGATTATACACCCCCATGCCGCTAAAGGGTTGTTGTTGTTATAAGCAGCAATAAATATAGCAATAAAAAAAAGTAATCCTGTGATGGGATTATTTTGGAACATTACCTGAGCACAACCACGTAATGATATATCAATAATTTTGAGTGAATAATGCTTATCCGCATTGTTCTTCCAGAATAACGAGATGGGGTGTGTTGTCATCATTATTTACCAGTAGAGATTGTAAAGGATATCATTTTTTCCAGATAAACGGTGGCGGTAATTCTGCATTCAGAACGATTTTTCTTACCATAGCCCAAACCTTGCGAAGATGTTCTTTTACAATGGCACTGTCATTAGCGAGTATCTTAAATACCAGACCAGATTCTGCTGGTAGTGTTGACATACCATAGCAACAATCCTTGCCATAATAGGGAGGGAAAACTGTCAGAATGGATGATATGTTTTCTATTGGAGTTAATATAAAAATGGTGCCGAGAACCTGAAAATCTCCCATAACTCCGATATCTGTCATTGGATGCTCTCTGGGTTTTAGCGCAATTTGCTCCTTAAAAACAACGTGTCCGGACTCATCTTTTGCAGTTACAGTTGATGAATAATAGTCAAAACCGTTCAGCTCATTTTCATGGTGATAACGACGGCCAGGTATAATGATTTCTGAATAAATAAGGGTTGCGCTTCTTTTATAATCAATCACGGTATCATTAATAAATTTTGCGTTGCGGTGCAGAATTAAAGGGTCGGGTAGATATTCCAGATAAGCATTTTCGTTCAGCTGGATAATTTGAAGCTGAGCCCCATAATTTTTATCCATGGAATGCACTTTGGTGGCTGATTGGGTACTAACGCTGGCGAAAGCATTTTCACCCACATTAATAGATAACACCATGCGATCCCCTTGTAGCACACAACCTGAAGTTGAGATCACGGTCACGCAGGGAAGAACGGGCAGCGCTTCGTCATGATACAAGGCCTTTTGTGCAAACAACGGTGTTCGTTTTTCCATACGATGAAGAATGCTTTTTCTCCCGGAACGGGTAAAGCTGAGATATAAAAAACCATCCTTCCCGATCGCTCCGCTGGGCATTTGCTCGGGCTGCTGACGATATTCTACAGGGATCTGCTTCTCCCAACACATCCGGGCCTTTTCCACCAGATTATTCAAATTCTGTGGGTGAGTCATCCAGCTTTCCTTTAATCGTGTGGCCAAATAAAAAATCACGCTCAATCATGTCGACAAGCTGCTCAATACCTTCACCCGTTTTACAGTTAGTTAAAACATAAGGGCGACTATTTCTGACATGACGGGTATCCGATTCCATTACCTCTAGACTGGCACCGACATATGGTGCTAAATCAATTTTATTGATGACCAAAATATCCGCCTGTACCAGGCCAGGACCATTTTTACGTGGGATTTTTTCCCCTTCAGCCACGTCAATGACATAAATATAAAAGTCGGCCAATGCGGGGCTGAAAGTGAGGGTGAGATTATCACCACCGCTTTCTATCATTATTAAATCGCTATTTGGAAATTTTTCTTCCATTTCTTCAACGGCAGCAATATTCATACTGGGATCTTCACGTACAGCTGTATGTGGGCATGCTCCTGTTTCAACGCCAATGATTTTTTCTTCTTCTAATATTCCTTTTAATGTTCTTTTGACCTGCTTTGCATCTTCTGTTGTAACAACGTCATTGGTTACGATCAAGGGTTTATATCCACGATGAATAAGAACAGGAGTAATAACTTCAATAATAGCCGTTTTTCCTGAACCTACGGGACCGCCAATACCTATCCGGGTAATTTTCTTCATTACAAACCTCAGTTAATTCATAAATAGACGTACATGGGCATCGACGTGGATAGCCGCCAGAATATCGACTACCGGAGAAAATGAAGACATTTCTTCCGGACGGGTGTTAAGCGCCATTTCAGCATAATCAGGAAAAAGTAGCGTGGCTTCAGCCATGATTTTTTGGCTATCCAGATGCGTAATCCTCATCAATCTTTGCGCCGCACTCAGAATAGTCATCGCTACACCATAAAAATGCATGACCAGCATAACTTCTTCATTAAGCTTTAAATGATGCATCAACAAGGCATGAGAGACAGGATAAGTGCCATTAACTCGGCCCTGACGAATTTGCTCAAGCCACCAGTTAAATACCCGATCATGGTAAATAGCCGCTGCAAGCTCAGTTAGTTTTTTACCCATTCTTTGGGTCATCAACCGGGATTCTGGCGATAGTTTTCTACTGATCACATCATTATCAATAGAGATAAGCTCACTTAACTTGTTATTGTGGCAGGCACGCATGCTTTGTATTTGCGCGACTGCATCACATTTTGCAGATTGCAATAGTGCTGTACAGACATATTGTTTGAGGGTCTTGTGGTCATAGACAATTCCGCATGAAATAGCAGACTCAACCCCGCAGGAAAAAGTAAATGCCCCGACAGGAAGGACTGAATCTCCAAACTGCAGTATTCGTGCAATGTTCAGTAATCTATGTGAACTATCTGGCATGTTCGGCAACCCTATTACGTTAGTGATCAATGTGTACATGTGTATGCGCTTCTTCAGTACCGCCAAATAGAAGTCTGGATTCAGATGGGGTTAAGAGTGGAATGACTTTTTCACCTTCAGTGAAGTAATACTGACCCTCGGTGTAACCATGAGATTTCATTACTGAAGCCAACATCTTGTCGGCCACTACAATGGGAATAAAAACGCAGTATCCTTTTATGACGGCCTTCCAGTGCTGATTCCCTAGAGCATGACCTAATTCAAAAGCACGGGTGAGAAGGTCGGTAATTTTCTCTACGCCAAATAATCCAAGGTCAACAATCATCACGCGTCGGAGCTGTATTTTTACAGTAAGTAAATAACGGTTATTTTTGTCATATAAAAGAATGTCGCCATCATTAAGACGGAGATGACGGTCCAGAGATAAACCGATATCGTAGCCGAATTGACTTTTTTTACGGCAACGACTTTTTTGTGCCTCCCATTGTTCGAGTACCAGCACATCATGTTTAATACCCTCAGCAGAGAGATCAAGCTCGCCACGAGAATTGATATTCCCGAGAGTTTTTTCAATTAAGTACATTGCTTTTTTCCTATTAACCAAAGAAATATTTTTGATTCATTACCGCAGTTTGAATGGGTTGGCAGGTTGCATGTACACCATCAACTTTGACGGCGAATGTCTCTGGGTTGACGTCAATTTTTGGGGTCGCATTATTTCTGATAAGGTCGTGTTTACTGATATTTCGACAGTTTTGAACTGCGACAACCTGTCTTTCAAGGCCCGCTTTTTCTTTAACGTCATCATCAAAGGCTGCCTGTGATACGAAGGTAAGACAGGTATCCTGCAGGGTTTTTCCCATTGCACCAAACATAGGACGATAAAATACGGGCTGAGGTGTAGGCAGTGAAGCATTAGGATCACCCATCAAAGACCAGTTGATCATTCCACCTTTAATAATGAGTTTCGGCTTGGCACCAAAAAATTGTGGTTCCCAGAGTACCAGGTCAGCCATCTTACCCACTTCAACAGAACCAATAATATGGCTGACGCCTTGTGTAATGGCTGGGTTAATTGTAATTTTGGCGACGTATCGGAGAACACGGAAATTGTCATTTCCTGGATTATCTTCTGGCAATTTTCCGCGTGCTGCTTTCATGGCATGTGCGGTTTGTACCAGACGAAGCCAGTTTTCGCCCGCACGTCCCATAGCCTGAGAATCACTGGAGAACATCGCTATGACGCCCATATCATGCAGGATATTTTCTGCTGCAATGGTCTCAGGACGAACGCGGCTTTCTGCAAATGAAACATCGGCGACCACGTTAGGATTGAGGTTGTGGCACACCATAATCATATCGAACAGTTCTGCCTGGCTGTTGATCCCAAAAGGTAGCGTTGGATTGGTGGAGCTTGGCAGGACGTTTGGTTGGCTGGCGACCTTAATGATATCCGGGGCATGACCACCGCCAGCGCCTTCTGTATGAAAAGTGTGAATTGTCCTTCCTTCAAAGGCGGCAATCGTATTCTCGACATATCCTGCTTCGTTGAGACTGTCAGTGTGTACAGAGACCTGAATATCCATAGCATCGGCGGTGCGAAGCGCATGTCGAAGCGCATTTGGTGTAGCGCCCCAGTCTTCATGTACTTTTAGCCCAACAGCACCGGCAATGATTTGCTCTTCGAGAGGCGCTTTATTGTATGCATTGCCTTTGCCCAGGAGACCAATATTGACCGGAATTCCTTCCCATGCGCGTAACATAGCGCGCATATTCTTAGGACCGGCAGTCACTGTGGTTCCATTCGTACCATCAGTGGGTCCTATACCTCCACCGAAGAAGGTGGTAACGCCGTTAGATAATGCCGCATAAGCTTGCTGAGGTGAGATGAGATGAATGTGGGAGTCGATGCCTGCCGCAGTCAGAATTAAATGCTCGCCTGAAATAGCATCCGTGCTAAGTCCAACCGTCATCCCCGGCGTTACACCAGACATAATTGCGGGATTACCACTTTTACCAATACCCGAGATCAGCCCATCCTTGATGCCTACATCCGCTTTAACTACACCAAGTTTTGCATCAACTATCGTGACATTTGTAATAACCAGATCGAGGACACCCAGGTCACGGGAATACTGATTATTCGCGCCCATTCCATCACGTAGAGATTTTCCTCCGCCATAGACTGATTCGTCACCATAACCACGTAAATCTTGTTCGATTTCAATATATAAATCAGTTTCGCCTAAACGAATTTTATCACCGGTCGTAGGACCAAACAGACTGGAATATTCCTTTCTGGATATAGTTGGCATAAGAGCTCCTTAGCTGGGATTGTTTGGCATTTTGAAGCCGGCTTGCCGAGCATTATCAATAAGTGATTTCAGTTTTATTGGATCATTTATGACGTCAGCGAGCTGTTGACCGGTCATATCGACAAGATTATTAAAGCCAAAAATATCGTTATTACCACTATAGGGGATGAGTTCTACCTCTATTTCATCACCCGGTTCAAAACGTATTGCGGTAGTGGCCGTAATATTTAAACGTTTACCCAGTGCACTTTCACGATCAAACTCTAGTTCTTTGTTAACCTCAAAAAAATGAAAATGTGAGCCTACCTGAACAGGGCGATCTCCCGTATTCTTGACACGTACTTTTGTTACAGGTTTCTCTGTATTAAATGAAACAGGAGTATCGTTTAAAACGTAGCCACCATAGGGTACAGGTATTGCGTTTTTATCTTCAGGCATAGTTCGTTTCTCCTGCCATTAACGAATAGGATCGTGCACAGTTATCAGTCTGCTGCCATCGGTAAAAATAGCTTCAACCTGTATTTGTGGGATAAGATCTGCGACACCTTCCATGACATCATCTTTACTCAGAATATCTCTTGATTTATTCATAACGGTTTCCAGATCATTTCCTTCTCTGGCACTCTCCATGGCTGTTGACGCAATAATAGCAACGGCTTCTGGATAATTTAGTTTTATTCCTTTTTCTTTTCTACTTTGAGCCACACTGGCAAGTGAATAAATCATTATTTTCTCTATTTCTCTGGGGCTAAGTTTCATTAATTACTCCTTACCTGAAGGGGCATATGCATCTTCGCCAAATGCTGAATAATCAGGAGATTGGCGCGCGTCATTGATTGAAATCCGCACCGGGGTAACTTTGTTAATTATCCATAAAATGAGCAGAGTAAAGATAAAAGACCATATGCTGGTAATCAGTACTGCGGCGAGTTGTTTCGCCACCTGTAATATTCCACCGCCTTCCAGCAATCCTGATGGCCCTTTGCTGTTCCAGGCCTGAGAAGCAAAAACACCGAGTAAAATAGAACCAGTAATGCCACCCATACCATGTACGCCAAAAACGTCCAGTGCATCGTCGACATATTTTTTAACGAGCAGTGCGCAGTAATAGCAGATAAAACCAGCAATAATGCCAATAAATGCGGCAGATTCAATTGAAACATATCCTGCTGCAGGTGTTATGGTGGCTAGACCTGCGACGGCCCCGGTCAGGAAACCTACGAACTTAGGTTTGCCGGTGTGCATTTTCTCAATTAATAGCCATGTTGCTCCCGCAAAAGCAGCAGCAATATCGGTGGTGACAAAAGCGGAAACGGTAATAGTGTTAACCTGCAATTCTGATCCAGCGTTAAAACCATACCAGCCAAACCAGAGCAATCCTGCACCCAGAGCGATATAAGGAATGTTATGGCTACCATCGGGTTGAATCACTCGTCGCCCAACGTATAAAGCGGAAGCCAGTGCCGCGAATCCGGCTGTTGCATGGACGACAATACCACCGGCAAAATCAACCACACCCCATTTAGCCATTACGCCTTGTGGGCTCCAGACCATATGCACAAACGGACAGTAAACGAATAATGTCCATAGAGTAATAAATATCAGATATGCCTTGAATTTTACTCTACCAACAAAAGCGCCAGTAATCAGGGCTGGGGTGATAATAGCGAACATCATTTGGTAAACAAAATGAACCAGAAGGGGGATCCCTGCGTTATTACCGGTAAACAGCGTGTTGGCATTGATATTATGTAAAAAAGCATAGTGAAGTGGATCGCCGATAATACCATTAAGACTAGGGCCGAAGGCTAAAGAATAACCGACAGAAAACCACAGTATTGCTACCCAGCTCATCGATACAAAACTTTGGAACATAATGGTGAGTATGCCTTTACGCTGGACTAAACCACCGTAAAAAAAAGCAAGCCCCGGTGTCATTAACATGACCAGACTAGTGCACAACAGCATAAATGCTGTATTAGCTGGATCCAGTATCTGAAACTGTACAGGTAATATTCCCATATACCCTGTGCCCCTTGCTTAAGGTTTAGAAAGATGATGTGCTTTAGCTATTCTGAGTACGAAGGGCTAATCACTACTTGTTGTTTTGACAGATAATTATCTATCTTTGAATGAATACAATTTTAATTGCGGGTTATGTTTGCAATATTCAATAACTTGTGGAATGCTGGTAAGATCTGTTTCATTCAAAGAGACAGAGTCTCCTCCTTTATAAACCGTTTCTTCATTAAGCATCCACCATGCGACAGGAAGCATTGCTTTGGGATTCAGATTGATAAACTCCTGACAGGTCATTTTGTCAGGGCTGTTTTCTGCCGAATGCGCCAATGGGATACTTAATATTAATAATGATAATAGAGGAGTTAATGTGATGAGTACGCGTTTCATATATAACCTCGCGGTGTATTGAATCAGATTTATTTACTGAAGCGGGAACTGCTGGGGACAGCCCTCGCTTCAGGGATATCAATAAATAAAGTTATTGGTGTTGGCTTTACTACAGATCCTTTTTGATTTTGTCCCACTCACTGTCGGCTTTTTTCTTAAAATTGGCTTTTTTATCCTGCATACATGCTTGAACTAGCGCAGGAGTCACAGTTTCAACGCCTTTAACATCCAGTACCGCATCTTCCGGTTTGTCTTTCTTATTCAGGGCCTCAGCAAAGCCAACTACGGTGGGTTGGAAGGTGGCGTCTGTGGCAAGAAAATCTTCACATGTCCACTGGCTGACTGGTTTGTGACTATCAGCCGCCTGACTTAGCGCAGGGATAATGAGTAGAGAGCCAATGACAATGCTTAATGTTTTATTCATCTAAGGTACCTCTTGTTGTATCAATTAATATCGACGGGTGGAAAGTCTCATTGCGACTATTAATATATATCCTGGAATCGCATAAGTGTCATATTTTGAATGGGGCCGATTTTTTTATATGTTTAATATTTTCTTTTTGTTTTAAAGGGTTGCACTTTGTTTAAGACGAAGTTATCAGACTATATTATTAACGATGTGTTATTTATTAATGATATTTAGCATAAATTAATGTTGTCAGTAGAAATCTGGCTAACAGGAGAAGCAAATGTTAAATGTGACACGAGATATTTTATCTAAGCTTGACGATGACGTGCTGGTTAAACAGCGGAGATTTCTTAAGTTTCTGGCATGCCTGATGTTCTTAGGTGGTATACTTTTTATTCTTTTTCCATATGTATCCGGAGGTGTACTGAGTATTATTGTCGGCGTAATTTTGATGTGTAGCGGTGTGGCATTGGCGATAGGTATGTTTAAGAACAGAGTGCATAACTTTTGGCCCGTTGTTTCTGGGGTAGTCGTCAGTATTGCATATTTTTTGATGGGCTATTTTTTCATTACGGCACCCGAGTTGGGAATTTTTGCTATTGCAACCTTTTTAGCGTGTCTGTTTTGTCTGGGAGGCGTTATTCGACTGACCACATTTTTTAAATGGCGTAAAGATAAAAAAGTATGGTTGCATGGGGTGATCGGTATTTTGGATCTTTTTATTGCATGGTGTTTTATTACTGCTGCACCGCAGGCATCGATTTATATGGTGTCAATGGTAACGGGTATTGAACTCATGTTGAGTGGGATTAGCTGTGTATTTATTGCCAATCAGTTTCGTAAGCCATAGCATTACAGCCTCAGATAATGTTATCACCAGACCCCGGTAACGGGGTCATTAAGATATAAAAAAACTGCCCTTGCGGGCAGTAAAAATGGAAGCATAGCTAAATGTGTTCTCAGGGGGCAGTATGTGCTGATGCCTCTATAATCATAAATAATCTCGTGATATATTTCAAAAACTATCGTAATTACATTTTATAAATATATCCTAATCATTATTCCTGGCTCCTGTGGTTGTGGCTATTTTAGCGAATAAACGATGTATAACAATAAAGAATACGGGAACAAAAAATATCGCCAGGATGGTTGCTGCTATCATCCCGCCCATAACTCCTGTTCCTACCGCATTTTGCGCACCCGAGCCCGCACCATGGCTGATAACCAATGGAAGCACGCCAAGAATGAATGCCAGAGAGGTCATCAGGATCGGTCTTAGGCGCATACGTGCTGCATCCAATGTTGCTTCGATATCGCTTTTCCCCTGTTTTTGCATAATCTCAACGGCAAATTCCACAATCAAAATTGCATTTTTGGCGGATAACCCAATCGTGGTCAAAAGACCTACCTGAAAATAAACATCATTGGTTAATCCGCGTAGCCAGGTCGCTAGCAAGGCTCCAACAATACCAAGTGGAACAACCAGCATTACGGCAAATGGAATTGACCAGCTTTCATAGAGTGCAGCCAGACACAGAAAAACAACAATGATTGAAATAAAGTACAGCATAGGGGCCTGGTCGGTGGATAAGCGCTCCTGATAAGACATTCCTGTCCAGTCATATCCAATACCAGCAGGTAGCTTTTCGATGAGCGAGACCATAAATGCCATGGCATCACCGGTACTTTTACCTGGCGCGGCTTCACCAAGAATCTCCATCGAAGGAGAACCGTTATAGCGTTCAAGACGCGGTGATCCATAGGTCCATTCTGTATAGGCAAAAGCGCTAAACGGAACCATATCACCTGATGCGTTACGAACATACCAACTATTAATATTTTCCGGCAACATGCGATAGGGGATGGCGGCCTGCACAAAGACCTTTTTGACGCGTCCGTTATCCAGAAAGTCGTTGACGTAGCTGCTACCAAAAGCGGTTGAGATCGTTTGATTAATATCGCTAAGAGAGACTCCCATCGATTCTGCTTTTGCTGCATTGACCTGTACCCTGAACATGGGGGTATCTTCCAGTCCATTGGGGCGAACGCCGACTACCTGTTCGGGATGCTGTTTTGCCATTCCGAGGAGCTGATTTCTTGCCTGAGTGAGTTTTTGATGACCCAGACTGGCTTTATCAATAAGTTCCAGATCAAACCCTGAGGCCGTTCCTAGTTCGGGTACGGCGGGTAGATTGAAAGGATAGACGATAGCCTGATTGATTGTACTTAGTGCTTTAGCCGCACGTTGAATAATTGCATTAATACCGTCAGTACTGGCTGTGCGCTCAGACCAGGGCTTCAGGCTGACAAAAGCCAGACCGTTGTTCTGACCTTGTCCACTGAATCCAAAACCGCTAACCGTAAAGACAGATTCCACATTCTTTTTTTCCTGTTCCAGGTAGTAGCGGTTTATATCTGCAAGTACTTGATTGGTTTTTACCAGCGTCGCGCCAGGCGGCAACTGGGCCATGGTAAGCAAAACGCCCTGATCTTCCTCAGGTAAAAACGAGGTCGGAATGCGCAGAAAAAGCACTATCATGGTAATAATAATTAGCAAATACAGAAAGATATATCGAGACGTTACTCGCACTATTTTGCGTGTACTGTCGCTGTAATGTTGAGTAAAACGCTCAAAATACTGGTTAAACAACGCGAAAAAACGTGGTGGAGAGTGGGGGGAATCTGGATGAACCGGCTTGATCAATGTGGCGCACAGTGCGGGTGTTAATGACAATGCGGTTAATAAGGAAAGCGCCATGGCGGCAACAATAGTCACTGAGAATTGCCGGTATATTTCTCCGGTGGAACCACCCAGTAACGCCATTGGTATGAATACAGCCGAGAGGACAAGAACAATTCCCACCAGTGCCCCCTGAATTTGCAACATCGATTTATGTGTGGCTTCTTTTGGCGAAAGGTGTTCTTCGGCCATCACACGTTCAACATTTTCGACAACCACAATAGCATCATCAACAAGCAGGCCAATAGCCAGAACAAGGCCAAACATGGTCAGAGTATTGATGGTAAAGCCGGCTACAGCGAGCACTGCAAATGTGCCTAATATCACAACAGGGACTGCAATTGTTGGAATAAGTGTTGCCCGAAAATTTTGTAAGAATAGATACATAACGATGAAAACTAAAACAATGGCTTCAACCAGCGTTTTAACTACTTCTTGTATCGATATCTGAATAAAAGGGGTTGTGTCATAGGGATAAACTGTTTTGAGCCCAGAGGGAAACCAGGGTGAAAGTCGGGATATTTCCTCTTTTACTAATTTGGCGGTATCAAGGGCATTCGCGCCAGTCGCTAATTTAATCGCAATTCCTGCTGCGGGGTTCCCATTATACTTCGCAACCGTGCCGTAACTTTCAGCGCCCAGCTCAATATGGGCAACGTCGTTCAGGGTGACTCGTGATCCATCCTGTTGAACTTTCAGAAGAATATTTCCAAACTCCTCAGCATTTTGCAGTCGGGTCTGAACGATAATGGAGGCATTCAGTTGCTGACTCTTCGCCTGAGGCGCACCACCTAATTGCCCTCCGGATATTTGGTTATTTTGTACTTTGACTTTTTGAATGATGTCCTGAGGGACAAGCTGGTATTGATTCAGTTTTACTGGATCGAGCCAAATACGCATGGCATGCTGTGAACCAAATAACTGAATGCTACCCACTCCTGCGATTCTACTGAGAGGATCTTTGATATTTGACGCGACATAATCGGCAATATCGTATTGGTTAAGCGAACCATCATCTGAAATAAATGCGGCAACAAGTAAAATGTTGCTACTTGCTTTATCAACACTGATACCTTGTTGTTGTACTTGCTGTGGAAGTGACGGCATCGCCAACTGGAGCTTATTTTGTACCTGGACCTGAGCGATATCTGGATTGGTTCCCGATTCGAACGTGAGGGTCATGACCGCATTACCGGAGGCATCGCTGGTAGAGGACATATACATTAATCCATCCAGGCCATTCATATTCTGTTCAATAATCTGCGTCACCGAGTTTTGCACGGTCTGTGCATCCGCGCCTGGGTAAGTCGCGGTGATGGTTATCGCAGGTGGAGCAATGCTGGGGTATTGGGCGATGGGCAATTGAGTGATGGCAATAATGCCGCTTAACATCATGATAATAGCAAGAACCCAGGCGAAGACTGGGCGCTCAATAAAAAAATTCGCCATAGGGAAGACTCCTGTTACCCGGCCTTACTGAGGTAAAGGGGGATTTGATTCAAGAGGGGAGGGAAGGGCGTGAGCTTTAATGCCTGGCCGAATATGCTGGAGACCAGAGACAATTACTCTGTCGCCAGGGCGTAATCCTGACGTCACCAGCCATTTATCTCCTATCGCTTTTGCGGCCGTGATTTCACGCAACTGGACGATGTTCTCGGCATCGAGAATGAGCGTTGTCGCTTTGCCGCTGGCGTTGCGGGTGACCGCTTCTTGCGGAACCAACAATACATGGTGCTGGATGCCTTCATTAAGTACAGCAGTAACATACATGCCGGGTAAAAGAGTATTATCAGGATTTGGGAATATAGCTCTGAGCGTAACTGATCCCGTTGTTTCATCTACTGTGAGGTCAGAGAATTGCAACTTACCCGTGTGGGCATACCGCTTACCGTTATCAAACTCCAGTAAGGCCGTCACCTCCCCTTGGCTTTGTTCAATTACGCCTTGTTCCATGTCAGTTTTTAGCTTAAGAAAATCATTAGCGGACTGGGTAACATCGACATAAACCGGATCAAGTCGTTGAATCGTGACCAGTGCTTGTGCCTGGTTGGCGGTGACTAACGCGCCGATGGTGACTGCGGGTTTTCCGCTTAACCCGCTCAGTGGTGAAGTGACGCTGGCATAGTTCAGGTTGATTCTGGCACTTTGTACTGCCGCTTTTGCCACTACGAGGTTTGCCTGCGCTTCCTTTGCGTTAGCTTGAGCCGTGTCATAGTCCTGTTGGCTGACATAATTTGATTTTAGTAATGTTCTATAACGATCTAACGTTAAACGGCTGTTATCCGCAGCGGATTGAGCCTTCGCCAGATTACCCTTCGCTCGATCCAGTTCTGCCAGCAAGGGGGCAGAATCAATCTGAAACAACTGCTCTCCTGCATTGACCTTACTGCCTTCTTTAAACTGACGACTGAGTATGATTCCACCAACTTGAGGGCGTATCTCGGCAATTTCGAAAGGAACAATGCGCCCTGGTAATTTGCTGGTGATATTTATTGATTCAGCCTGCAGAGTAATAACACCCACATCCGGTACTGCGGGTTGTGGAAGCGTATTTTTACTGTCGTCACATCCGCCGATGAAGAGAAGATTAAGCAGGCCAATTACCGCGAATTTTCGTTTTATCTGCATCATATCGCTCACATAAATTTCACGAGAGTTTGCGGTTTATTGACACCAATAGGCAATAAACGACGCAACTAAGAAGCCGATATAAACGGCGAGCAAGGAAAACAGTACATGAACGACAATTTCTGTACTGGCCCAGATATAATCTTCGTTTTGCAAATGTGAAAAAACCTCCTCTGAAAAGGTTGAAAAGGTCGACAGACCACCACATAACCCAGTTGTGATCATCAGTTTAACTGCTGGTGAGAATGATGTAAGTCGTGTAAAAAATACCGTAGCAAAGCCAATAATGAACCCAGCAATTATGTTTGAGATGAGAGTACCTGGCGGCAATAAAGGAAAAAAAGCATCTAATCGCTGAGAGATACCCCAACGTAAAGCACTTCCTATACCGCCACCAATCATAATGGCAACTAATGATGTTAGCATATATCCTCAATTTCCTAATTAGAGTAAAATATTACTCATTTGCATGCTAAAAGTAAGGTGATATTTTTAGAGTGACAAGATCGCTTATTCGCCTAAGCTTTAGCTTAAGCATAATGTTGAATTTTTGAATACGCAGCGTCTGCTCAGAGATGTTAAGTGATTGGGTGATGTCATTCATGTTTTGCTGATTGATGATCGAATTAACAAGTTTCAGCTGATTATGCGAAAGTGCCACATTCGGTTTCTGATATGAAATTTTTTCATCTATGATGAGTGAGAGCAAGTTCACAAGTGGCTCTTTTCTATTTACAAACAGTAAAGGCGATGCGCTTTTCAATTTACTAATTTGAAAAGGGGCAAGGATGATGATTCTTTGCACAGCAATGTGATTAAGCAGTCTGACCGTAACTTCATCTATAATATTATTGTGATAAGTATCAATAACTACTCTTACAGTGTGACCGATGTCATTAAAATTAATATCTGAAAGTTGATTGATCTTGATGATTTTTTCCTTTTCCTGTAGGTGAATAATACCCTGGAAAAGGAAAAAATCCTTTGTGATGATGAAAATCATAACAATGCTCCTTTGGTGCATATATCTAGTTATAATGTTTGTAAAAATAGGGTTTTACATTAGCGATTGAGGTTGAAGATGCAGGAGATAGTTATTCCATACTATGTTTATTTAATGTTATAAACATAATCTATTTTTCTGATTAATCCAGATGTAAATCTATATAATAATCCTAAGTAAAATTCTCAGTGCTATGAAATAATTGGTTTTTATATTTTGGTATAAGAAAATTCCTGGCGCAAAATACCAATTAGATATTGGTATGAAATATTATGTTTTATGTTATCCAGGATTAATTTATATAAAGCTAACTTGTAGAATATCTTCTGGAACATTAGGATAAATATGTCACTTGTATTGGTGACGAACTTGAGACTCCTATACAGACTTTTGCTGGCGATAACTTCGCCAGCTTTTTTTATTTATATTCAACAAGATAAAAGGTGAGCGATATATGCGGTAATGCCTGGGAACGTAGATTTCCAGGCATTGAAGAGTATGGACAGAAGAAAATTATCGAATGTTAAGGAGACAGTGTTTTCTCTACTTCTAGTGGTGGATCGTACCATCCCCAACCGGGATACATCATACCATTCCAGTCGGCTGGCCAAACTGGCCCAATACCGTAGTCAAAACCTGGTGCCGGCATAATACGCGTTTCTTCTTGCCACACCTGATAACCAACAATATTCATTGTAACAAAAGGATAGATGGAATTACCAACCCGGCCAGTACGACTCCCCGTCAGGTTGCCCAGTACGGTAACATAGTGATTGCGAAAGTTAACCGGATCGAGAAACATTAAGCTTTTGGCCAGTATCCGTCCCTGATATTGTGCCCCAATTTCTGGCTGCGCATTATAATTAAGCGGCAGTACAGCTATTTCGAGCAACGTTTCTTGAGGCTGATTAACGACATTAATAACGAGGCCTCCTAGTCGAACCTGTTGTCCAACATAGAGGCCAGGGGTTTGCTTCAGTTTTAGAAAATCTTTTTGCAAGTCTGGTTGATTATTACCTTTAATCGATGCAGGAATAGTGCTACAACCAGAGAGAAAAAGTGTAATCGCGGTGAGCGCGATATATGGTAATTTCCCAGAGGTATAAACCTTTAACATATCACCTCCTTAAATAGATTAAATGTAAGGTTAAATAGAACAGGCTTATAATAAAATTACACGACTCTCCCTTATCAAGAGAATCGAGTTTTCAGGTAGGAATAATTTATAAATGACTTATTTGTATCATGGCATTTAGTTGTAAATGTCCGCATTGATAGTTTTGTGTTCAGCATGTCCTTCAGTTGATGTAATTACGTAGTATTTGCCACCTTTTTCATCTACTTTTTTGCTGAGCCCATCGTCAGTCATTGTGAATCCATCTTCAGTTACGCTAATCTCTCCTATTTTGGTATATTTGCTTGCCTGTTCTGGTGTAATTTGCTCTGCGGCATATGCTGAAAATGCGATTACCGAACCTAACAATACAATGATACTAATTTTTTTCATAAGTTGATTCTCTTATAGAGTAATGGTGAACATTAATTATGTTAGATAACTTATTTTTTTATTCAATGTAAAAGTGAGTTTATTACCGATGCCACGTTTCTGGAGGTGATTAATTAGTTGATCTAAATATGTTTTTTGATGAATTGTTGTTTAATATAATAATCCTAACGCTGGATTCCAGTTACGATCTGCAAAGAATATCGATTGTTTTCTCTATGAACTAATTATACCCGCAGGGGCAATTAAGATTTCAGCTGATTACTGAGGCTTTCCCGTTAGCGGTCCTGGACAGGAACAATAATTACGTTATTTGGATGGAAAGAACAATATTCTATAAATTATTAAATCGCAAAATATAGATCTGAAATTATTGATAGGATAGGTGTTTGTTCTGTGCCGCGTAATCAAATAGAGGTATTCTTTCTGATATTAAACCTAAAAATACCCATCCTTCTTTTTAAAAATTTTAAAGTGCAGCTATGTCACGCCGATAACCATGACGAAAATATGGATAAGGGAGGTAAGTGGCATGTGGTGGGTTTATCGAATGCCGATGAAAATGAAGTTAATAATCGCGCTGCAACCACTATTATTGGCGTTATGTTGGTTTGCTGGTTCAGGAATATGGACGCGCATCGAAACAGAACGACAGATGGAGAATATTGCCCAACTGACAGCCCTCGCACGCAGTGCCGGAAATGTGGTGCATGAACTGCAAAAAGAGCGTGGAATGAGTGTCGGATTTCTTGGGGCCGAAGGGAAGACGTTCAAAGATGAACTAAATGCGCAACGGGCGTTAACCGATCGCGAGATCGAGATATTTGTGCGTTCGCTGTCCGATACTGCCTTACAGGCAGGGGATGTGACCAACTCTGTCGCCGCGTTTAAGAAAAATATTCTGTCGCTGGCGACAATTCGGGAAAAGGTGACGCAATTGGGTCTGCCAGCCTCTGAGGTGGTTAAGTTTTATACTAGCGTTATTGCTGATGTACTGCATTTTGTTGGCCGGTTGGGGACGTTGACGGATTCCGGCGAGATGGCGAATTCATTTGCAGCCTACTACAACTTGCTGAATTTGAAGGAGCAAGCGGGCATTGAGCGAGCGCTGCTGTCAAATATCTTTTCCTCTGGTCATTTCGCCGACGGACAATTACATCAGCTTAGCGATGTGGTCAGTAAACAGAATGTCTGGCTGGCACAATCATTGCGCCTGAGTTCACCTGAACAGGCCGCCATGCTGAAAAGTCGCTTACAATCCACCGAAGCTACACAAGCGCTTTCATTACGCGAAGCTGCGTTTAGCCATGCGGCGAACGGTGGATTTGACGTCGATCCTACTGTCTGGTTTAAGGTACAAACCCAGCGTATTGAAGTGATGCGACAGATAGAAAATGTGGCGGCGAATCTTCTATGGGAGAGTGCGATAAAACTCGCGCAGGATGCACGTAAGAACTGGCAGATATATATGGCCGTGAGCCTGCTGGCGCTACTGGCATCATTGGCGTTCGCCGGGGCCATCGCACTCAATATGCACCGTCAGTTCAGCGACACGCTAAGCAAGATTGCGGGTATGAACGGCGATCTGACTCAACGTCTGGCGACGCCAGGGAAAGACGAGCTTTCTTCACTCAATCGCGCCTATAACACGATGCTGGAAAATATTCAGCACATCGTACAGGAGATAAAACAAGGCTCTCTGGTGCTGTACGATGCCAGCAGCAGTATCACGGCGGGAAATCAGGATCTGGCCCAGCGCACCGATGAACAGGCCGCATCGATTGTAGAAGCCGTGGCCAGTATGGAACAGCTCTCGACGACGATTACGCAAACGGCGGACAATGCCCGCGAAGCGGAGCTCCTGACAATAAGATTGGAAAAAGAGGTTCGCCAGGCAAGTAACGTCGCCAGCGCGGCAAACCAGAGTATGGGAGAGATTCGCTCCTCCAGTGAGAAAATCTCAAATATCGTTACTTCAATTGATGATATTTCCTTTCAGACGAATTTGCTGGCGCTGAATGCAGCTGTTGAAGCGGCACGCGCCGGAGAGATGGGCAGGGGGTTTGCGGTAGTTGCCAGTGAAGTGCGTAACCTTTCACAGCGCTGTGCTAAAGAAGCGAATCAGATCCGTGAGCTGGTGGCGCAGAATATGGTAAAAATCAGCGAGGGCGTTGAGCGGGTTACAGCGTCAGCTACCGCGCTAAAAGCGGCGGCGGATAATACCACCAGTATGAAGCAATATATCGGCGATATCGCCCGGGTGGCGACGGAACAATCGCTGGGTGTTTCCCAGATAAACCAGGCGTTGAGACCCATGGAGCAGGTCACGCAGCAAAACGCGGCGTTGGTTTCTCAGGCCGCGAATGACAGCCAGCGGCTGGATAATCTCTCCGTAACCATGAGGGATCTGGTTAATCGTTTTGTTGTCTGACATAAAACCGCTATCCCGATCCGGCAAAGGTGTCGGATCGGGAGGGCTCATTACCTCAGGATGAGCCTTATTCTATTAACGTAGCGCCAAAACTACCCTTCGCCGGGCATACAACGTTACCGCAGACAAGTGAAAATCGACATTTGCTGTCCGTAACGTTCGGGATTTGAGTTCTTTCATGGTGATACCACGAATATGACCTTCATCTATCAGTTTCTTAATCTCCGCCGTGCTGAGTAAAAGCTGGCGCTTTAATATCGATAGCGCACTGATCTGAAAAGCACAGGTAAGCCTGATGCTGACGGCGAAGTGCTGGTCAATATTGATGCTGGCCTGCCATTGCTCCTGAACACGAAAATCAGGCTTACCCGCAAGCTCAGCGTTGTTTCGGCTCAGAGTGGCTTTATCATGAGAATAATAGTGAGCCGTACTGGCATCGTTCGTGATAAACCGATGGTACAGCTCTCGATTAATTTTGCTGATGTGAAACCGTGAGAACAGCGAGATATTCCACGTATATTCACAATGCGTGCATTTATAAATGCTCCAGATATCGAGCACTTTTTTTTGTGAATTAACCCTGAAGGCACCGGAAGGTGCAAACTCGCGTTTTATATTGCATGCGGGACAGCGTTTGGTAATTCGCTGGTACCCGGCAGGAGTGACAGTCCATGTGACTTTCATACCGTACCTTTTTTAACCCAAATAAATTCGGATCCGTATTGAACGAACCATCGTTTTTATATGAGAAAAATATTTGTTAGATATTTTTCAGTGGGTTAAGAAAAGATTTCTAACACGGTGACCCTGTCCGCCAGCCAATGAATTCCGTGAGATTAGCAGTGTGATAACAATTAAGTATATGAGTTGAGTCAATATTCGTTATGTTGCCGGGCTTTCGATAGTCGTCTGTCGCTGGTAAAGTGAGCAGCAAATACCGAATGTGGCCAGAAGGGAATGCCGTGTGACCGGACGTATTGATTATCAGGCTGAAAAGTACAACTTTACAGAGGCTGCTGAAAGTTCTCGTCTTACCGGCCAATGGGCTGACGTCATTGCGGAATGTCGGGAAATGAAGGCCGGCCCGGAAGAGCGTTTGCGTATTGCCTTACTGAACGTGGACTATGTGACCAGCTTTGAGCTGCCTTTTCGGTTGTTATTACTTCGCACCCCGCAATTGATTGCCAGCGTGCGTGACGCGCTACAGCTTAGCCAGAAAAACGTCATCTTCAATGGTAAACGCTTTGGGTGTGTATATACCCTGAAAGCGAGCCTTGACGGTATTCCGGATGAATTTCAGTACCGGCTGTCGCATCGTATCCGGCGCATAGATCCAGAAGGGTTGACCGAAGCCCCTTACCAGCAGATCGCAAAAGCGGTGAAATCTCCACGGGAACGCCTGAAGATGGCGCTCGAATCAGGACTGGATGTCACGGCGTTGGACGGGCTTTTCTGGTTTGGCAGCCAGCGTATAGCGGCTGACGTACTGAGGCTGCGAAAATCAGGGATGCGGGTAGCGACGGGTCAGACAATGGTGTCTGATAATCTCACTGCAACAGTGAGAAATGTTCCGTTTTATCGCCTGGCACAGGGTTGAGCTGAAGAGACATTTCTCTGCCGTTTTGGGTCACAAGATAAAGGGTTTTTAGCAGAGGATATGAGCGTTCAGAGTGTCCCCTGCAGACATCACATAATGGACGTAACTACAGGGGAAATAAGAGGATTTGTAGAAGTGAAGAAATTTATGCCCGCATTTATGCCCACAAAGGCAAATCATGATGCGTTTTTCAGAGGGGATTGGTAGCTGCGTTTCCAGTTCTGGTAGTCGCCGTACATCCATCGTGATGTGCGACCAAGTTTGATTGGCTTGGGGAGTTTTCCGGCATTAATCTGCGAATAAAAGTACTTCGCCGTGTAGCCAGCATCTTCGATCATGAACTTCATGTCAATAAGAGAGTCGTCGCGTAGTTCGCGCATAGGTTTCATCTCCGGTTTGGAAATCGAACAGTGAATGTTGGTTACAGCAAGCAGTCATCATCGAGTGTGAGACTGTGTGATTCCATGATCTCTCCTACTTGGTAAACTTCCAGATAATAGGGAGTAAGTGTAAAAATCTTCCTACTCTTGAATGGCTATCTGCACGATGCATAACCCATCTGGTAAACATAATTGGAGCAATATGCTCCTTCTTTGCTCCATCATCACATGATAATTTGACGCAACATGGCTCAGAATGATGTGCGATGTAAATTCCACCACTCCCATCAATGGTCACTTTCTTTCCGTAGTGCTGAACTATATTCATGGTTTTCTCCAGGCAAAAAGAACCCGGCACTATTGGCCGGGAAAATGGATAACGTGGCAGTGCATTCGCACCCAATAGCCAGCTCATAACTGGCTATCAGTTGCGTCATTTTAAGTTGTGCTCTTGCAGAGCCTCACCCAGACGAACAAGCCAGCGCCCTAATTGCTCCATGGCTTCTTCTTTTGTCTCATGCAGGTCGGAGTGGATATTCATTGAAACCTGGTTGAGATGTGTCATCGGTCGATACTCGAGTTCGATGGGCCAATCGACGATTGTTGAATGTTCCTGCGAGGAGTGACTAATAACTGTGTATTTGCTGTAGTCCTCTAGACCATTTTCGTCTCGCTTAAATTCCTCAAGACGAATTGATGTCTTCCCCATAATCTCTCCTCATGCCGCCCGCATAGCGCGGAGGCGTTTTAAGTATTCTGCTGTTTCAAGTTCGGCGCGTATCTGTGCCGCCTCGTGTGGGTCGAGGTGCTCGAAATCGTTATTAAAGCGGTCTATTGAAGCGGTGTTGATCCGGCCCTGTCGCCAGTAGTGGACTATCTCTGATGTGACGGAATGAATTAATACCGGCCACCCGGCATTGTCAGCGTATATCTTACCCCGTTGAATTAGCTGGAACATTGGATTCACCTTTAATGAAGATTATCCAGTGGGTTTTATCGTTCTTCCCGGTGCGTTGGCCGATGATTGGCTTAACGTCAGTCAGCGCCAGAATCTGGCTGACTGGTATCTGAGTTTCATTCCATTTGAAGATAAGTACGCCGTTTGGCCACAACACCCTAAATGCCTCAGCGAAACCGGCGCTAATGTCGTCACGCCATGTTTCTTTATTGAGTCGCCCGTACTTTTTCCCCATCCATGCGTTATCGCCTACGCGCTCTAGGTGAGGAGGATCGAACACGACGACAGGAAATGAGTTATCGGAAAATGGAAGGGCACGGAAGTCTGCAATAATGTCCGGGCTAATAACTAGTTGACGACCATCGCAAAGGGTGTGTTGCTCGGCGCGAATATCGCTGAATACAGCGCGATCGTCCTGCTTATCGAACCAAAACATGCGGGAACCACAGCACATGTCTAAAATTGATTGCTGCATCACATCCTCCCAATCTTCTTACGCAATTCCATTTCACTCTGGCACTCCACACACATAGTGCATCCCGGATACGCTTTCCGGCGAGCCTCCGGCAAATTGTCTCCGCATTCCTCACAGTGCGTTGCTGATACTGCTGAGTGGTT
>NZ_SZXD01000042.1:0-572 GCF_005281115.1 Citrobacter sp. wls710 | reverse complement strand
GTCACTATTGTATAATTTAGACAAAGGACAAAAACATGCAAAAACGCTACTCAAAAGAATTTAAAGAAACCCTTATCGCCTTCTATCATTCTGGTCAATCCGTCACCCAGCTGTCTAAAGAATACGACGTGGCCCCTGCAACAATTTATAAATGGATAGACCTCTACTCTAAATCTAATGAAAGCTCCGTCTCTAAAGCTGATTTTCTAGAATTAAAAAGACAACTGGCTAAAGTTAAGGAAGAACGAGACATCTTAAAAAAAGTATTGACCATATTCGCCGAGAAAAAGAAGTGAGTGCTGCGGATATGGCTCAAACCATACAAACTTTAGCACTCAATGTCAGACTAAGCTGTCAACTCCTTGATGTTCCTGAATCAAGTTATTATGAACGGATTAACCGACATCCATCTAAAACTCAATTAAGGAGACAATACCTGTCACTCAAAATTTCTCAACTCTTCAATGCTAACCGAGGAATCTATGGTGCTCCTAAAATTCATCATCTTCTACTTAAACAAGGGGAAAAAGTCGGGTTAAAACTGGTACAGAAGCTAATGAAGCAACTTCAAC
>NZ_SZXD01000041.1:0-540 GCF_005281115.1 Citrobacter sp. wls710 | reverse complement strand
TTACTCAGTCAGAAGCAAGCGTGACGCACTGACCCGCTCTGGAGGATTAACTATGCGTGAATGGACTGCATGTGAATTAGCAGCGCTCATGCGCTACACCAACGCAGAAGTAGCAGAGATTACCGGTAGGAGTATCGAAGAGGTCGGAGATAAGCGACTGCAAACCAATATTGAGCGTAATGGCTGGGATGTTAACGATCCGGAACGGGAGGATGCATGAAGAAGATGACTATCGAACAGGAGAACGCATTGCGAGCTACTGCCAAGCGCTGCAACGACGAACTGAAAGCAGCGATGTCACAGAAGCCTAAGCCGAAGTTTGACTCTGTCAGCCGGCCACTTCTGGCGAAACATTACGAGAAAATAAAGGGACTTGGAGTCCCTTTTTTATTGTTCGTTTACACCATTGGGATGATCAACAAACAGTTTCTGGAGCACTGACCATGGCTGACATTATCGATAACGCATCAACGCTTGAAGATTTACAGCGTGACGCGGCACTGAGCATGCACAGACTCAACCACTCAGCAGTATCAGCAA
>NZ_SZXD01000028.1:0-505 GCF_005281115.1 Citrobacter sp. wls710 | reverse complement strand
GGTGAGCCGCCCCGCGAGGGGCGGCAACAGACGGAAGGAGAACATTTTATGACATCAGCAGCAATCACCATGACCGCCCCGGAAGCCGCCAGCCCTGTGCAGATGTACCGCGCGACCTACTCACCGGATGACAACAAACTGCGCCTGTATGCCGCGTCACGTCTTGACCAGGAAACGTATAAAAAAGTGCATGATGCCGGTTTCCGCTGGGCACCCAAACAGGCGCTGTTTGTGGCTCCAGCCTGGACACCGGGCCGGGAAGACGTGCTCCTCTCACTTGCCGGAGAGATTGAGGATGAAGACAGCACGCTCGCTGAACGTCAGGAAGCACGGGCGGAGCGGTTTACCGGATACAGCGGAAAGCGGGCCAGTGAATCCGCACAGGCACTTGATGAAGTGGAAAGACTGGCCGCGATGATCCCGCCCGGTCAGCCCATTCTTGTGGGGCATCACAGCGAACGCCGCGCCCGTCGTGATGCGCAGCGTATTGAAAACGGCATGAAAC
>NZ_SZXD01000012.1:0-501 GCF_005281115.1 Citrobacter sp. wls710 | reverse complement strand
ATGCGCAGCGTATTGAAAACGGCATGAAACGCGCCGTGATGTTGTTTGAACGTGCGGAATACTGGGAGGATCGGGCGCATGCCTCCCTGCGGCTGGCGAAATACAAGGAACGCCCGGATGTGCGTTACCGCCGTATCAGAAAGATTGAGGCGGACAAGCGCAAGGCGGAGCGGAATATTGCACAGGCGCAGAAATATCTGACGATGTGGCGGGCGCAGACGCTGGATCTGAACATGGCACGGCTTATCAGCAATTACGATCACCTTTACACCTGTTTCACGCTGGATAAATACCCGCGCCCCGCAGATAAAAGCCAGTACGAAGGCCAGATGTCCCTGCATTCCGCGCTTGAGAATGAGATTATCACCTTCGAACAGGCCCGCGATATTGCGGCCCCTTATCATGAACGCACGATCCGCCATCAGCAGCGCTGGCTGAATCACTACCAGAACCGCCTGGCCTATGAGCGCGCCATGCTGGACGAAAGCGGCGGCGTGGTTA
>NZ_SZXD01000019.1:0-375 GCF_005281115.1 Citrobacter sp. wls710 | reverse complement strand
AGAGGTGCTGCCATCAACATACTGACCGTTGCTCATACTGGCAGACAGATCGTTGTTGAAGTGAGAGTAGCTTAAGTTGCCGTCAACAAAGATGTTGTTGGCAAAGTGAGCAGAAGAGTAGATGTAGGCCGTCTGGCTGTCTTGATCCACCTGACCGGTACGGTCGCTCATATCGCCTTTCGCGAAGCCTGCTGCGGCACCGACAATCCACTTAGCGTTGTTACCATCAATTTTGGAATCAACACCGACCATAATGCCGTTAACATCCTGATCATAGTTAATAGTGCCGTTATCCGCATCGAAGCTACCACCGAAGTAGCTTACCCATGCACCACCGTTATCTGCCAGACCATGACGTGCGTTAGTCAGACGAGT
>NZ_SZXD01000018.1:0-328 GCF_005281115.1 Citrobacter sp. wls710 | reverse complement strand
CTTGATCCAGATTTTTAAAGAGCAAAACTTCGCAGTGAACCTTTTCAGGTACACTCTGAAGTTTTCTTGGGTTGTTGCAGTAAAGATGGTGGAGCTATGCGGGATCGAACCGCAGACCTCCTGCGTGCAAAGCAGGCGCTCTCCCAGCTGAGCTATAGCCCCATCGTAGTTAAAACCTCTTCAAATTCACCAGGATGAATTTGGTAGGCCTGAGTGGACTTGAACCACCGACCTCACCCTTATCAGGGGTGCGCTCTAACCACCTGAGCTACAAGCCTGCAGAGATTTTCTTACTGCTAATTTTCATCAGACAATCTGTGTGAGCACT
>NZ_SZXD01000069.1:0-303 GCF_005281115.1 Citrobacter sp. wls710 | reverse complement strand
GGTGAGTAATGAGTCCAGTCCGTTGCAGTCCTCCCTGCTGGTCAGTGAACGCATGGCGTTCAAACTACACCGTCAGGGCATGATTATGGAAACCATCGGGAAAAATAACGCCGTCTGTAATGAATATCCGTCCCCAATCCTGCCTAAAGAACGCTGGCGTTATCAGATGGTGAATATGTATCCGGATAGCGGACAGTGCCATCCGTTCGGGCGCAGTGTGATGCGCTGGGAGACGGGAAAAAATCCGCCCAACACAAAGAAAAACTTCGGCTACCTGATGTGGCGTAAACGTAACTGTGTATT
>NZ_SZXD01000017.1:0-300 GCF_005281115.1 Citrobacter sp. wls710 | reverse complement strand
GCATCCGCGACAACCGCTGGGGAACCACCACTTACCGCTATGACACTAACGACCAGATAACCCTTGCCGAAGGCGGCACACGGCAGCTCCCCCGGCAGGAACATTTCGGCTACGACGTCAACCTGAACATCCGCCACCACGGTCAGACCCGCAACCTTCCGGACGCCCTCATGCAGTTTACGGCGCAGGAACAGGAACATGGCCGCGTCACAAAACGGGGCGACAGCCGCTTCCGCTATGATGAAGGCGGCAGACTGGTCGAAAAAACCGTTCTGTCTGACGGCTTCCGGCCACAGCGGT
>NZ_SZXD01000016.1:0-251 GCF_005281115.1 Citrobacter sp. wls710 | reverse complement strand
ATGGCAATCCCTGGCGGTATTTTGTTCGCGCGTATGCTGAGTCCGGCAACTGAAGAATCACGCGTCACCTTTGAGAACCTTTCATTTACCGAAACGCCGCCGAAAAGCATCATCGAAGCAGCGGCGAGCGGGGCGATGACCGGGCTGAAAATTGCCGCAGGCGTGGCGACGGTAGTAATGGCATTTGTTGCCATTATCGCGCTGATTAACGGCATTATCGGCGGAATTGGTGGTTGGTTTGGTTTTGGTCA
>NZ_SZXD01000015.1:0-270 GCF_005281115.1 Citrobacter sp. wls710 | reverse complement strand
TTTAAAAATCAAATACAAGGTTTATAATCCTTCTTGTTCTTAAGCTAATATTCCCATTAAGACCTTAATCTCAGTAGATACCGAAAATCCGAAGAGCGTTCCATTTCTTCGGTTCTTTTTGTATATTCCTCGAATTGTTTCCATGCCCTTAATCGTGGTTGAGGCAGTTCGTAGACTTCGATAAAATTTATTGCGTCGTTTGATTGGTCGATGGTCTTGCTCAATGAGGTTATTGAGATACTTCACGGTTCGATGCTCTGTCTTAGTATA
>NZ_SZXD01000027.1:0-62432 GCF_005281115.1 Citrobacter sp. wls710 | reverse complement strand
TGCTGGACGAAAGCGGCGGCGTGGTTACCCGTACCCGGGATTTTGAGCCGGGCGGGCAGGTTCAGAGCCGGGGGGAGTGGCTGACGATTATCCGTATCAATAAAAGCGGTGGTGCGGTCAGTTCGGTTGTCACCCCGCATTACAGTTTTATGCGCAGCAACGGGACCATGACACTGACGCCCGACCGCATCACGGACTATAAAGCCCCGTCTGCGGAAGAAGCCCGCGCCGCAAAACAGGCCGCGAAACGCCCGCCGATCGTCAACTGGCCGGGGGAGGGTTTCCGGGCGATGACCAGAGCCGAATGGTCAAAAACCCCGCCTGATTATAAGTCGGTCCGGAGCGTCGCTGAAAATGATGAGCATGGCGCATACCGCTTCCGCCGCATCATGACCAGCGGGTACACGCTCGAAAACGTGTACATCACCGACATGAAAACCGTGGAAATTCCGAAAAAATAACCTACAGCCCCCCCGGCGTTACGCCGGGGAGGTAAGGGGCATTCATATGCATAGTGAACTCAGGGACCGCATTAAGGCGATGCGGGCCAGACTGGACGGGCGCACACCCGTGGCAGAAATCCGGGCCAGCTCGCAGCTTTTCGTCACGCCCGATCCGGTCTGTCATCAGATGGTTGACCTGGCAGAGCTTAGCGATTCTGACCGGATACTGGAGCCGGAGGCCGGAGCGGGGGCCATTTTACGGGCCATCCGGGAGGTGGTCCCGCTGGCGCGGTGTGACGCCGTGGAGATTAACGCCGCGTTAGCCGCGCATCTGCGGGCGGCGTTTCCGGGCGTTAACGTCCGGTGCGTGGATTTTCTGGAGTACCAGCCGGAAAGCACCTGGAGCAAAATCCTGATGAATCCGCCGTTTCAGCATGCGCAGGATATCCGGCACATACAGCACGCTTTAACGCTGCTCGAACCCGGCGGAATACTGACGGCGGTCTGTCTGAACGGGCCACGCCAGCAGAAAATACTCCGCCCCCTGTCGGATGTCTGGGAGCCGCTGCCGCGTGGCACATTCACGTATACCGATGTTTCAACCGTCCTGCTCAGAATTCAGAACTGACGGGCGCAGTGAGCCGGGCGGGGGATCATGCCTCCGTCTGGCCGCGCCGGAAAAGGCCGCGCGCCTGCGGCGCTGAAGGGGGCCGCGCTTCGCGTCGCCTCCTTCCATCCGCGTCTCCTTATTGTTTCCATTACCGGGCTGCCTGTCGGGAACATTCTTTCTCTTTCGTTCTGTATGGCGCTGTTTTCTGTTCCTGTCTGTCCTGTTGCTGTTCCCTGTCTGTTCTGGCTGGCGTGGGACAATGGCCCCCTTCGGCTCCTGACCAGCTGGCGCTGTCCAGTCGTCGAGCCCCACTCCGCCAGGGCAGCTGCTGCGCACCTGCCAGTCTCCGCCGAACCCCTGCGGGTTTCGTGCCATACGGCTAGGGTCTGATGGCGAAGGTCAACGGCAGGCTTGCTGCGACCGTTCCGGTCACGCCGCCCCTGGCGCGCCGTGGCCTGCGCTTTTCGCATCCCGGCAAACTGACGCCGGGCTGTAAGGCGCAACGCCGTTTCGCGTGCCGCGCTCCGACGTTGCGGCGGGTCCCTGCTCACTGTCGCATCTGGTGCCGTTCCCCCGTTTAAGTCCCTTTCGCCCGGGCTGAGACAGCCACAACCCGCCTGGCTGTCCAGGGACGGTAAACCTTTCGCGATAAATTTTTTTCGGCCATTCCGCAGGCTTCATTAGACCGTAAAAAATTGACCGCTCACCCCGGACAGCTGCACCGGGCCGTGCCAGTTTACGCCCCTGCGGCGAAGGTTCTCAAACGGGTGAAGGTCAGTACCAGAGGGAACAAAACAGCAGGTTCCCGCAAACGTCAACACCGCGGCTCCCGAAACTCAACGGGTGATGGTTTTTAAAAGAAAAACAACAGATTAAGGAGATTCATCATGACAGCACGAGGCGTAAACAAAGTCATTCTGGTTGGTCATCTCGGGCAGGATCCGGAAGTGCGTTATATGCCCAACGGAGGCGCGGTGGCAAATCTTACCCTGGCAACGTCAGAAGCATGGCGCGATAAGCAGACCGGAGAGATGCGCGAAAACACCGAATGGCACCGTGTTGTCGTCTTTGGCAAGCTCGCTGAAATTGCCAGTGAATATCTGCGTAAAGGCGCTCAGGTCTACATCGAGGGCCAGTTACGCACCCGCAAATGGACCGATCAGTCCGGTCAGGACAAATACACCACCGAAGTCGTGGTTAACGTGGGCGGCACGATGCAGATGCTCGGTCGCCGTGACAGCCAGCCGCAGCAGGGCGGTCAGCAGTTCAGCGGTCAGCCACAACCACAACCGGAGCCACAGACCCCATCTCCGGCGGCAAAAGGTGAGGGCAAAGCGCCCAAAGGGGCGGGGAAGTCTGCCAAAGGAAAAAATGCAGCACCGCAGCAACCGCCAGCGCAACCTCAGCCTCCGCAGAATGAGTGGCCTCCGATGGATGACGACATTCCCTTTTGACGCGGCTGATTTTCACTAAAGCCCCGTCTGACGGGGCTTACACAGGAGCACATCATGACAGACAACACTATGCCCCCACTGAAATCCCTGCCTGACGGGAGTTTCACCCGCGAACAGGCCGAAGTGGTGGCGGCACAGTATCAGAATGTGGCCATCGAGGACGATCAGGGGACGCACTTTCGCCTGGTCGTTCGCAAGGATGGCGAAATGGTCTGGCGCGTCTGGAATTTTGAACCGGGCGGCGAGTACCTGATGAACCGTTTCATCCAGGACTACGGCATCCGTAAAACGCAGTAAGCAGTAAGAGGTGCCGGACAGGATTAGGCCCTGTCCGGCAGACAATCATCAATATCAGAGAGGTATCAATAATGTCAGTCACCGAGTCTAAAGCAAAAAAGGTTAAAAAAGCCAGTCCAAAAGCGGCAGCGCGTAAAGCGGACGCACAGTCAGACGTCCTGGTTGCCGCGCTGGACAATTCACCTGTGCGTTACACCACATGGTCCCGCCTGTTTATCGGCGAACTGAACTGCCGCATGGTCCCGCACACACCGGAAGAAATTCGGGAGTATGCGGACAGTATTCACGCTGTCGGGTTAATCCATAACATCGTGGTGGTGGAATGTGATGATGGTCGGCTGGAAGTGGTGTGTGGCGGGGGGCGTACAAAAGCCATCGGTCTGCTGGTTGAGGAAGGGAAGGTAAACCCGGACCACGAATGGATTTCTTATAAAGCGGTGCCGCGTGAACTGGCAAGGGCAGTCTCCCTCACGGAAAACGGCAGACACAAGACCATGCACCCCGCCGAGCAAATCGCCGGATTCCGCGCCCTGGCTGAAGAAGGGAAAACGCCAGCGCAAATCGGGGATCTATTGGGCTACGGCGTCAAACACGTCCAGCGCATGCTGAAGCTGGCAGGGCTGGCTCCGGTGATTCTTCAGGCTCTGGCTGAGGACAGGATCACCACCGAGCACTGTCAGGCGCTGGCGCTGGAAGACAACCCTGATCGTCAGGTGCAGGTGTACGAGGCGGCGTGTCGCGAGAGCTGGAACAATAAACCGGAAGTGCGCGTCATTCGTAACCTGATCACTGAAAGTCAGGTCTCCACCCTCAACAACAGCAAATATGCGTTTGTCGGTGAAAAAGCCTTCTCCGGCGATGAAATCCGCGCAGACCTGTTCAGCGACGAACAGGGCGGTTTTGTGGATAAACTGGCGCTGGATACGGCCCTGCTGGAAAAACTCCAGGTGGTGGCAGAGTGCCTGAAAGAGGCCGAGGGCTGGGCGTGGGCTACCGGACGCATGGAGCTGGTCAGTTCTCACGGCGAGGACAGCGCGGTGTACCGGATTCAGGATGAACCTGACGCGGTTTACACGGAGCAGGAGCAGCAGCGCATGGACGAGTTGCAGGACCAGTATGACGAGAACCAGACCGCCAGCGATGAAACCGACGCGCTGGAATCGGAGATGGAGGCCATCGACTGTGCGGCCCAACTCCGGGCATGGACGCCGGAAATGCGCGCACAGTCCGGCGTGGTGGTGTCATGGCGTCAGGGTGACGTTTATGTCCAGCGCGGAGTGATCCTGCGTGAGCAGTCTGAAACGGAAGATGAACCTGCCCAGGTTAAAACATATGAACGCCAGCCAGAGCCTGTGGATGAAATCAGCGTTCCCCTGCTGACCAGAATGTGTGCGGAACGGACGCTGGCAGTTCAGGCGGCACTGATGCAGCAGCCGGAAAAATCCATCGCCCTGCTGGCATGGACGCTGTGTCTGAACGTGTTCGGCAGTGGCGCGTATAACCGACCCGCGCAAATCTCCCTGGACTGTAAGCATTACTCCCTGACGAATACCGCCCCGTCCGGTAAGGAGGGAGTGGCATTTCTGACGCTGATGCAGGAAGGGCAACGCCTTGAAAAACTGCTGCCGGAAGGGTGGAAACAGGATTTCACCACCTTTTTTACCCTCAGCACCGCCGATCTTCTGGCCCTGCTCAGTTTCTGCACGGCATGCAGTCTCGATGGCATGCAGACGCGTGGCACCGGAGGCACCACCCGCAGCCCGCTGGATGCGCTGGAAACCGCTCTTACTTTCCATCTGCGCGACTGGTGGCAACCGACGAAGGCCGATTTCTTCACTGGCCTCAGAAAACCACAAATCATCGCCGCACTGAACGAGGCCGGACTGACAGGCGCGGCGCGGGACGCGGAGAAGATGAAGAAAGGCGATGCGGCTGAACTGGCAGAGGACAAAATGCGGGACAACCGCTGGGTGCCTGTCTGGATGCGCGCCCCTGATGCAGAAAAAGCCCCGTCTGATGCAGAAAACAACGTATCTGATGCCGAAAACGGCAGTGCTGACGTACCCGATGCGGCTTTTGATGCAGACAGCCACCACACCCTGCCTGATGCAGCCTGATAACGGAGGCCGCCCCTTCGGGGGCGGCAGTAAGGAGAAAATGATGCGTAACATTATTACCCCCGCTGTACTGAACACCATGATCCCCCAGGAGTTTGAAGACTGGCGCGACGGCGGCGAAGACTTGCGCCGCGAACTGACCCACGCCGTGATGCGTGACCTGACCTGTCCCGCAGGCTGGGACCTGAACGGCGAATACCGCAGTGAGTTTGGCGGTTTTTTCCCGGTGCAGATCCGTTTCACGCCAGCCCACGGTAATTTCAGCCTGGCGGTATGCAGCCCCGGCGATATCAGCCCGTCCTGGATGGTGGTCTTTATTCCGGTCAGCGGTCGCCCGTTCTCGGTTATCCGCACGCTGCCCGCCTGGTCGCCGGAGGTTATCAGCCATACGTTGAGTCTTGTCGCCCGCCTCGATGCCGACGGCTACAGTCAGGCCAGCATTGTCAGCGTTCTGGCTATGGAGGGCGCGGCATGATCCCTTTATCTCACACGCTGGTTGCCCTGAAACCCGCCCGTCAGGCCGCACTACAGGCCATTATGACGGTGGAAGAATCCCGCCGCCGTGGAGCACGTCTGCCAGCCCTGCCACATGCGCGTACTTTTTTGCGTGTGCTGACCGGCAGCAGCCGGATTAACACAGCGGTGGCACAGCGTATTCCTGGCCTGAACTGGGAGCCGAAGAACCGCCTGTGCAGCCTCAAACAGGTGGAGGAAGCGCTGGATCGACTGATTGCCAGCAAAGGGGAACATTGCCCGCTGCCGCTCTCCGTGGATGTGCAGGCCGAACTGTTCCCGGAGGTGATACATACCCGGACAGATCGCCGGATGCAGCGCGAGAAAATCGCCTTCAACCGCAAAATGCGCCGGGAGGAAAAAGCGCTGGAGCATACCTGGCGGCTTCGCCAGAACCTGCTGGGGCAGGCCATGACGGAGCTTAACTTTCAGTCGCCGGAAACCATCGGTGCCTGGTATTCGCGCTGGGCGGACGAGTTTGACGCGCGGGAGCTGGCGCGGCCTTTCTGGCAGTGGCGGACGCGGTTCGCCTCGCTGACGTCGCTGGACTGGCTGCGCGACAGCGATGAGCCGCTGTACAATGTGATGTATGAAATCAGGTTCATTGTCCGGGAAACCCCGGCACATGTGCGCGAGGCCGAACGCTGGCAGGTACCCAACAAGCTGACGGACCGGAGGCAGGGATGAAGTGGCGCTATTCGCTGCGCTGGAAGCTGCCGCACAGACCGTGTCCGGGTCCGCATGAACTGGTATCGGAAGTGGTGGAGGCCGGGCTGCCCGCGCCTGAATCGGTGATGGCCCGCTGGGTGGCAGGTGCCGGGTATGCGGTATGTGTGGATTTCCTGGATGAGAGGCAGATCAGGCGCTGGAGCGATGAGCGGAAAGCGGCTACCCGCAGACGAAATCTGGAACGCCGAGTGAACCGGATTGCGCCGTTATTTGCTGATGAGTTAATCGAACGGGAAATGGAGACACGGCCTGAATATTTTCAGGGCAAAAGTATGAATTTTTCAGCGAAAGATGAGGATTTATGCTGAAGATTTTGACGATAATTCAGTAGCTGGTTGGGGGGCTAAAAATGAGATACTGGATACTGGTTGCACTGTTTAATGTTTTGTTTACGCTCGTCATGCATTTTGCTGCTCCACAAACGTACGGAACGATCCCGTATTATATAGGATTGGGCATCTGCTCGCTGATTGCATTGATAATTACCTGGAACGATCCGTCTGCACTGCTCGATGAGATAATATTCTTTGCCTTTAAATGGGGAGCGCTGGTTGGCGGTATGGCTTTTTCGGTCTGGGGCATTGGATACAAACTCGAATTCTGGGGAAATAGTGAATCTGATGCCGTTTTTAGCAGCGCTTTCGATACCATCATGCCTAATCTGGCGATACTGACAGGGCTCATGATTCTGTTCGGTGCTTACATATGGTATCCGCGTAAATAGCTCATATTTTGCCTGTTTCATGGTGAAGAATTAAAAGAGCGGTGGTGCCTGCGGCACGACCGCTTTTTTTCTATATTCCTGTCCCGTCCTTACTGCTCTGTCTCTGCCAATATCTGCTGCCTGATGTTCTGATATGCCGGTTATTGAGTTTGCACGTTTTCCTTCTGTTGATAGCAGGCTATTGCCTTTCTGTACTCAGTAATAACAGACTGATGGCCCCCTTCGGCTCCTGACCAGCTGACGCTGTCCAGTCGTCGAGCCCCACTCCGCCAGGGCAGCTGCTGCGCACCTGCCAGTCTCCGCCGAACCCCTGCGGGTTTCGTGCCATACGGCTAGGGTCTGATGGCGAAGGTCAGGGGCAGCGGCTTGCTGCGACCGTTCCGGTCGCACCGCCTCCACCGCGCCGGCGGAGCCGTCGCTCTGATGTCGCCACGCCGTTCCGACGTGTCGGGTGTGTGCATCCTGTTCGCCCGGTGAGGCCATCACCCTGTGCGTCCTCACGCGGAGGGCTGTTCGTAGCACCGCCGTGTCGTCATCCAAGGGGTATATAAACTCCGCCAAAACTTTTTGCGTGGGGCCGCAAAAACTTTTGTCTCCGCCCCTTTCCTTCCTTGGACGTCGTTGCTCCTTTGCCCTTTGCCGCGAGAGAACTCACCAGGGAGATGGAAAACCATCACCACAGGAGAAAACCAGGATGCACACACGAAACGTCAACGTCAAAACCGCCGCTCAAGAATCTTCCGGAAGATGTGATTCAGAAATCACAGCTGAACAAATCGTTGATCTGTTTTGCTGGGTTATGGCTGCGACAGAAGGGGAATTACAACCGCTGATTTTTGAACCGCCAGTCGGGAGTTATGAGTTGTCATTAATCAATGAGAACTGCATTGATTATCTCTCTGTCTGGATCCTGGACGGCAATCCAGTAGCTGCTGCTGCACCAGTAGATAATTTTTTTCGCATAATTACGCCAGTAAGTATTAAATAAAGGGGAATATTATGATCAGCTTTGCTAATCGTTATCGCGCACCGTCCTCTATTCGTCAGAATCGTCCGCTGACTAATGATGAATTACAGCGCATTGTACCCAGTGCATTTTCTTCTGAAAAACATGATTCACGTTCAGAACGCTATACCTATATTCCAACTATTGAAATACTGGACCGTCTGCGTGAAGAAGGCTTTCAACCTTTTTATGCAACCCAATCCCGTACACGAGATATTGAAAAGCGTGAGTTCACAAAACATTTATTACGTCTACGTCGCCATGATCAGATTGCGGGGAAAGAAGTCCCAGAGATTATTTTGCTGAACAGTCACGATGGCTCCAGTAGCTATAAAATGATTCCAGGTATGTTCCGCCAGATTTGTACCAATGGTCTGGTAGCATGGAAAGATTTCGGCGAAATTAGAGTGCCGCATAAAGGTGATATTGTCGGACAGGTTATTGAAGGTGCATACACTGTGATGGATACGTTCGATACCGTGATTGAAAATATTGATATCATGAAAGGTATTCAGTTGACTGAGCCGGAGCAACGTTTGTTAAGCGTTGCAGCACTTGAGTATAAATATGATTGTGCTCATTCACCTGTGACACCTGACCAGTTATTACAGGCTCGCCGTTGGGAAGACAGAGGCTTGGATTTGTGGAGTACATTTAACCGTATTCAGGAGAACGTCATCAAAGGCGGAATTTCAGGAAAGACAGCAAAAGGGAAAAGAACAAAAACACGGGAGGTTACTGGCATAGATGGTGATGTGAAACTTAATCAGGCGCTCTGGAAAATGGCAGAAGAATTTGCAAGGTTGAAAGCCTGATATAAATCCGCTCGCAAGAGCGGTTTTTTTTGATTAATTTTTGCTTACGTTTATTTCTTTTATTCTGTCCATCGGAGGTAGGGCGACTACGCCTGATGTACCATCGATGATCATTTTTCTTGCAAGCAAAATACGATAGATATTTTTTATTTCTGAAGCATAGGCACGACGTTTTTTTATCATCGTATCCCGCGGCCCCGTATTATACATTCCAACGCTGTCCCAGTTTTTTCCGTAGGACTGGAAGTTGTGTGCCAGAACCCATGCTCCCGAGTAAACACATATGCATGGATCTTTTAATAGTCGCTCGCGGGTAATATTAAACTTTTTAAGTTTATTGTAATGATAACTGTTCACCTGCATTCCGCAGACATCTTCTGATCCGTCTCTGTTTGACCCATTAACAGCTGCTGGTTTAAGACGACTCTCTTTAATTGAAATTGCCATAAGAAGCAGCGGATCTATTTGATAGTCTTTCCCTGCCTGGTCAAAACACATCTGTGGAGTGGCCGTTGCTGATAGTGAAAACGCCAGCAATAGGACAGGAGTGTTTGATATTTTCATTCAATAAGCCTTATGTCTCTCATAAGCACTGACATGCAATGCAATAAAAAATACCCCGCCAGATCATTTGAATCAAGATAATTTACTACAAACGCGCGTAAGCGCTCCAAATCATGCATTTAGCTACAACCTCAAATACCAGAATCAACCTGTTCGCAGTTATTTACTTGCCGCTCTTTGCTAACCCATTTAAACATCACACCCCACGCAAGATTCCATCTTGCAGATTTTTCCTTTAATTTCATCACGCTAATATAGGTCATAATGCGGAATTTAAGAATATGAGGTTAAATGGTGTGTGGATTAACACACATTGCAGTGCTGTTACCCCACACATTGCAGTGCCTGATTAACACACCTCCCAGTGCCTGATTAAGCACTGTAAAGTGTGGGGATTGTGTGTATCCAAATAATAGAGTAACTTAAGACGGAGTAGTGCTTGATCCACACACACAATGGTGCCGTATTAACACACCTGATAGTGCCGCATGCACACACATAATACTGCCAGATTACGACACAGAGAAAAGCGCATTTAGATTTTAAAGACGGATACAGGCTTTAAAATCAAAGCTGCCTGATGTATTAAATCTGTCTAAACAGGATAGAACAGTGCCGGATACGGCACTGCATGAAATGTTCAGGAAAATATTATGCCGCGTAAGAACATCTACTTCAAAGATAAAATTGACAGAGAGATTCAGGATATTGTTGATATAGAGTTACAGAAAGGGGCAACCGGCTCTGAAACGAACTACTCATCAACAGTTAACGAACTCGTTCGCCTCGGACTCATGGTTCACAAATCAAAAGAAGAAGGTTCAACATTCGATCTCGATGGTTTCAGGCGCGACCTTATCAGGAAAGTATCAGGCTCAAGAGAAGGTATGATGATATTAACCGCTCTTGTCTCAGAAATTTATGTCAACCTTAAAGGACCACAGGCGGGGGTGTCACTGGATGACCTCATCAATAATAACATAAGCGCCATTAACGATGCCGAAGATGAGGCCGACAGAAAACACTTTATCATCGATGAAAAATAATCATGAAGCCGGGAAGAACCGGCTTCATCGATCACTGAGCGCTGTCTTTATCCCATGACAGCGTGCTCTTTTCTGCTTCAGATATTTTTTCTTTTAAAAACACTTCAAATTCCAGACATAAGACTTTCAATGCCTGCGCATCCTCATTCTGGTCAAGAATCTTTTCTGTGAAATACCCCAGCGTGTTCATCAGCCTTGTAAGCATTTCATCATTAAGGCTTCGCTTATGAACCCTTGCCATTGTACGAATCTCTTCTGCAAGATTCTCTGGAATACGCATACTATAACCAGTTGTTTTGCCAGGAAGTAAAACACGCTCTCCTTCTCGCCACATCCACAAACGCTCTGAATAGGTGTCAGATTCTGTATTTTCCTCCACATTACCTTTTTCATTATCAAGCAGATGACTAAGCCAGTTTTCGAATCTGACAGCCAGCTCTATTAAACGTTCACCCTCTGCCGTTCTAATCACCGGGTTATTTGGCTGGTAATTCAATGACAATAACAACCTTGCGATAATTTCATCATTAACACTTCGCTTACCTAATCTGGCACATATTCTAAGCTCCATAAGCAAATTATCCGGGGCACGCAACCTCCACTCAACAGCCTCACCCGGCTGAAACTTACGCGGCCTGCCACGACCTTCCCACATTTTCTCTTTTACTTTCATTGTTATAGATCTCGCAAGCAACACATCGACAGTCTGGAAGACAACCCTACTCGACTTACATATTAGGAATATTCCCAAAAACTTTTAACAGTGTGACATGTGTCACGGTTTTTTTTTTTTAGGGTCATGGGACAATATCGTGTGCGTAAACAAACACTTATGCACATCCAAATTGTTTACTTCCGGAGAAAACAAGCATGTCCAAACAAGGTAATGCCCTTAAAGTCTCAAAGGGATGGGCGGTAGCGTCTTTATTTCATAAGGCACGCGCAAACCGACAACTTAGAAAATTCATTAATAACGGAGGGTTGATTTTAATTTCACTTATGGTCGCTCATCCAGCTTTGGCTGGCGGCACTGATTTACTCGCATCCCAAAACACGACAGTTAATTCAACCTTCGGCTCCGGTTCCTCTCTTGTAAAATGGTTCTACATAGCTGAAATCATTATGGGGCTGTTTATTTACATCAAAGTACGCTCACCACTGGTATTTCTCGGTGTCGTGTTGTGTATCATATTCACTCGTATCGCTTTCGGCATCGCGAGTTAAAGATGAGCGGGGAAGACGATAAATACCACTTCCCGGAAACTCTCAATCAGCAGGAACGCTATATTGGTCTTCCTCTCGATGAAGTGATTATTGTTGCCCCTTTAATTATCCTGGGGGTTCTTAACAATATGTCTCTCGAACTTTCCATTGTAGCGGGTCTGCTGTGGGCAATAATCAGGCATCTGAAAAAAGGGCAGGGTTCGTACTGGTTACTTAACTTTTGCTATTGGCACCTACCCTCCATCCTGTTCAGGATTACCTTCCGACAAATACCTGATTCTAGTTTCCGGCACTGGAGAGCGTAACTAATATGAAGCTTAAAATTAAAGGCGAGCGCGATAAACAACTCCGCTATGCGTTTATTGCACTGGCTTTATTGCTTCTACTCAGCGCCGTGGGAAATGTTCTGACGGGGTCTCTCGCGTGGTATTTCGCCACAAAACAGAAAACCATCACTACACCCATGTCATTCAATCAACCATTTACATCTGATGCCTCTGGTGCTGACGGTACCGGAATGACTATGTTCGCCGCCGCCTTTATTTACTGGCGACTGAATGTCAGCCCGGAAAACGTAGATAACAACCAGAAAATGCTGCTCGGTTTTGTCCCATCCGCCGAACGGGATGAGCTGAAGAAAGCACTTGATATTGAGGCTGAACGTATCAAGAAAGGCGGAATCACCACCCGCTTTGATACAAAAGAAATTCGGGTAATGAATGAACCTGGCGTGGTTGAGTTCAGCGGAACACTGAAGTCCTCCACAACCAATGGCGCTATCACCACACCGCTTAAGGACCAGGAAAAAACCTACCGACTGAAACTGAGTTATATCGAAGGACTGGTAAATCTTCACCTGTTCGAAGAACTTCAGTCGGCCATCACCACTAACTGACAGGACTGCCAATGAAAATCCGTATTTCACCGGCAGCTGCTGCTGTGTTACTGGCAACGGGACTTTTTACCAGCGGCCTTCGGGCCGCTTCCGCCCCCGCTGCCATTCCGTTTGAGAACGACGCCGCCTTTAATGTCACTCTCAGCAATACCAATCCCAGCAAGGTTGTTATTAACGGAGAACTGATTACCAGCATCAGCGGACCATCCGGTGCCTATGACCAGAGCCAGACAGATGACGGCGCCCTTATCCTTTCACCACTTGTCGGTCAAAACTTTACTGTTTTCATTCAGACTGACCGGGGCTCATCTCTGAGCCTCAATGTCCGGCCCCAGCCAGGTAACGGTAAAACACTGCGATTTACCCCTGTGTCTCCACCGCTTCGCAAAAACAATGATGCGAAAGCGTGGGAGGAAGGGCAGAGCTATGAAAAAACGCTCGCTTCCCTGTCACGTATTATCGTTAACGGCGACGTTCCTGATGACTACCAGGAATACCCAATAAGTCGTATGCCTGCATATAACCCGGGCACGTCAGTACACCTGGTACCTGAACGCCAGTTTGTGGGGAACCATCTGCGAATAGTGCGTTTCCGTATGTCCAACTCCGGCAATATTACTCAGAACCTGCGTGAACGTGACTTCTGGCGCAAAGGTGTCAGGGCTGTGATGCTCTCCCGGCATCAGCTTTACGCCGGTGGAGAAGGGTATGCCTGGATTATTTTTTCAGATGACGGAGAACCGCGCTCATGAGTCTGAATGAAAATCTTAAAACCCGACGCAGACAGATAACTGTCCTTGCCGCCCTCATTGCCTCCGGGGCAGCTCTGGCTGGAGGAGTTTACTGGTATGGACAATATCAGGAAAAACAGAAAGCACCTCCTCCGGTTGCCGCCCCAAATATGACGGGTGTGGTTACCGCCTCGTTCAATGAAAAGGTCAACGATGCCGCACTGGCACAGCAGCAGGCCAAGACGTCTGCGCTTGAACAGAATTTCAACATGCTGTCTCAGAAGCTTGACCAGAACATACTTAATACAGGCCAGAAGCTGGCAGAAAAGGATGCTGAAATACAGCGCCTGACTGACCTGTTAAACCAGAAAGCCTCCGGCAGCAATTCGACCAGTGGTCAGCAGACACCACCTGCTGGTCAGAACGGAACACCACTCCCTGGTCCTGTTGCTGCCGGTCAGGCCCGACCGCCAGAATACTCCATAACTCCAGCAGGCACACCGTCCGCCAATGGTTCTGCCAATACGGGACAGGGGGTTGGCTTTTATCCCGGAGGCTCTGGCCAGCGTGTCATGGGAGGACTTACCACCTCAAAGTTTTCTTATGAAAATCTGAAAAAGAAACCAACGAAACTGCCGTGGATACCATCAGGCTCTTTCTCTGACGCCATTATGATTGAAGGTGCTGATGCAAACGCCAGCGTTACTGGCCAGCAGAATACCCGCCCGGTGACTTTCAGGCTGCTTGGTAATATTCAGATGCCTAACAACAAGGAATATAGCGCTGATGGCTGTTTTGTTGTCGGGGAAATATGGGGGGATATCTCCAGTGAACGTGGTGAGGTACGAACTAAATCAATCAGTTGTGTGCTGAAGAATGGAAAGCATATCGATATGGAATTCAACGGACATGTCAGCTATCAGGGCAAAGGTGGTATCCGGGGAAAACCGGTTATGCGTAACGGTATGATTGTGGGTTATGCAGGTGCGGCTGGTCTGCTGTCCGGCTTTGGTGAGGGGATTAAATCTGCATCCACGCCGTCTGTAGGGTTGGGGGCAACTGCCGATGTTGGTGCCGGCGATGTGTTCAAACAAGGATTCGGCGGAGGGGCAAATAAAGCTGCTGATACGCTGAGCCAGTACTGGATTAAGCGCGCCGAACAATACCATCCAATCATTGATATCGGTGCCGGTAACCGCGTTACCGTGGTGTTCCAGAAAGGCTTCCGCCTGGAAACTCTGGAAGATGCGGAAGAACAAAAAGCGAAGGAAGCCCTGCAGAATGCGGCAAATTCAACACAGAATGAAACCGCGCTTCAGTCCGTCAGCCAGACGACATCAAACAGCACCACTTCAGTGGGAAATATTAACCCGGATGACGTGTTACGACAGGCCAGCCAGTTGCGTCTCGGCGACACGATTAACTGAGGTGGATGATGAATGATAACGACAGATTGTTTAACAAGATTGGCGTGGATATACGGATGTGGCGCGACAATGCTTATCCTCCACGCATCACGTGGATTTGGATACTGTCAATTACGTTCAGTCTCCTCAACGCAGGTGTATGGATTTATATATATACATACTGGTGGTCATCCTGGTGGTTTCAGTGTACTGCCATCTTTGTTGGTATGTGCCTTTTCCCTTTTCTGTTTATGAAAATTTTTGGCACCCTTCCTGGTACCTGGCCTGAAGTACTGGACAGAAATCTGGCCATATATAAGCCACTGAACATCGCGGCGTGGCAGTGGCTACAGTCCACGGTTACCGAAAGAAAGGAGCTTCCTCTGGATGTCATGCAGCGGTGGTATGAGGAAGAAAAAACATATCGTGATGAAGGAATATCAGGCAAAGCTTCAAAAGAATGTCACTTCAGGTTTCTTCAAAACATCCCGGACATCAACGGCGAGGGGAGCGGGGGGCGTGAACGTTAATATACTCTGTGGACTCCAGCCACACTGATTTTCATCCTCAATTACTTCCATTAATACCTAATAATTTACCGGAGTTATCCCATGAAAAAACTGATGGGCGCTGCACTGCTGTGTAGCGTACTGACCGGCTGCGCCGGTATGAATTCTGATTTCGACTGTAATAAAACCGCGACCGACCAGTGCCTCACAACCGGGGAGGCAAATAAACTGGCCGCCCAGGGCAAAAGCCTTGACGACCTCACTGCGGATAAAGCTGCAAAAAAGCCTGCGGGTGAAACCCTGCCGGCACTGCGCAATGTGGCTCCTGTCGTTAATACGTCACGTCCTGTTTCAGTCGCAGCAACCGGATCTCCCAGTTCTAAGTTAATCGCGCCACGTCCTCTTGCTGCTGTTCCAGCAGGAACTATGCAGACCGGAGTGACTCCGCGTATTACTTCTTCAGCTGTTGGGCAGTCTGTCCCTGCCAATACGGCAGGACGGGTTCAGGCGCAGCGTATACCTGACGCGACCCAGCGTCTGTGGATTGCACCGTGGGTGGATACCGATGACAACTTCCATCAGCCGTCCGTGGTCGAGTTTGTGAAAAACAAATCGCACTGGGATGAAAGCTATCGTGTTATCGGGGAGGGGGGCGAATGATCAGTTTAAAAGATGACCCCACTTCGCCAGATATGACACTGCTGACTGAAGAGAGAGTGTTAAACAATTCCGGATATCGAATGGAGATGAGTGTCGATGAGCCCGTGTGTTTCAACCTCACTGAAGAGGCCCGGCAGCGCCGTCTTGAGCTGATCCGTTCTGTTGTGGAGGGGCGAAAATGAGCAGCGTTCTGGATACTCTGATGGGTTTGATTGAAAGAGGACAGCACAAGGATGGCGCAGCAACTGCTCGAGCCAATCTTGAGCAAACATGGGATTACCCCTCCCTGGTTGCCAGCCTGCCATACCGTTATTACGATGAAAAAAATGACCTGTTTATCAATACGGGTACGGCAGGATTTGTTCTCGAACTGGCCCCGCTTCCGGGGGCCAATGAGCAGGTGATGGCGGCTCTTGATGACATGCTGCGTAAGAAGCTTCCGCGTAAAACACCTGTCACCGTTATTCTGACTGCAAGTAAATGTGTGGGTGAGCGCATTGCGGCTGGCGTCAGCACCGACATGTGGAAAGGCCAGATGGCCGATCACCTGAATAAAATCACCCGTGCTTTCTGGGAGAGATCAGCTTTACACGGTCTGGCAAACAAGCGTGAATACCCGCTTTACCTGCGTAATTACCGGATCTTTATTGTCTATGGTAAAGCCGTTAAACGATTTTCTCAGCAGGTGATGGATGAGCTGGTTCAGCTACGTAACACCATTCGTGTTTCCCTGGGGGCGGCTCGTATTGATTCCATCAATACTGACGTGAACGGTTTCCTGTCAGTTATGCGTGAAATGATGAACTACCGTCATGAGCAGATTATGACGTCTCCGGGCGACTATAACGAGGATGAGTTGCTCAACCGCCAGGTGGTTGATCCGTCCATTGATTTTGAAGTTCATCCTTCACACTTACGTATTGAATTACCTGAAAAAATAGAAACGGATGGTACACGGCTTCCTGCATCAGTCTGTCGTATCGTAAATATGCAACTGAGTAAAAATCCACGTCGCTTTGCGCTCTGGCAGGGGGCCGATAACCTGCAGAATATCCGATTCCCGGATCTTGGCATTCCTTGTCCGTTTATGATTACCTGGACAACTGAGCTAGAGGAACAGACATCAAGTCAGAGCGAGGCTTTCCGCAAGGATACGGATCTGTCCAAAAAAGCAAACTCAGCCTATGGCGCTTTGTTCCCCGGAACCAAAAAAGCAGCAGATGAATGGCGTAAAACGCGCGAACAGCTGTATACCAACGAAATTGCTCTTTGCCGCACGTATTTCAATGTGACGTTGTTTACACCTGACAACAATACAGAAGCACAGAAATGTGAACTGGCGGCAGTGAACGTCTTTCGTAAAAACGAACTGGAAATGGTCACGATTCAGTACCAGCAGATGCGTAACTGGCTGGCCAGCTTCCCTTTCGTTATGCAGGAGGGGATGTGGGAGGATCTCAAAACGACAGGGGCCACATTACGTGGAAAATCATGGAATGCGGTAAGCCTGATGCCGGTGGTAGCCGAACGTCAGTTGTCACGTGGAGGAATGCCGCTTCCGACCTACCGCAACCAGGTCGCTTTCTTCGATATGTTCGACGAAGAGAATGGCAGTACCAACTTCAATATTGCTGTCACGGGAACGTCTGGTGCCGGTAAATCATTCCTGACACAAAGTATTCTCCGCGATGTGCTGAACGCAGGTGGATTTGGCTGGGTTATTGATATGGGTGACAGCTACAAGAACTACTGCCTGCAGGCCGGTGGTGTGTATCTTGATGGTGCTCAACTGCGCTTTAACCCGTTTGCCAACGTCAGGGATATCAAGCTTTCTGCTGAAGGCATTGTTCGACTCCTTGCGGTACTGGCGAGTCCAACCGAGCCACTGGATGTTGTTTGTGAAGCGATACTGAAAAAAGCGGTCATGCATGCCTGGGAACAAAAGGTAAACCGGGCACGTATAGATGATGTTTATAACTATCTGACCAGTGAGGAAGTTAATACCGCGTTTGCGGACAAACCGACCATTATTGCCCGAATGGCTGAACTGGCCATGTTGCTGGAAACCTACTGTACCTGGGGGGCTGATGGCGAATACTTTAATGCCGACAAACCTACCCTTGATGACGAAACCCGTTTTGCGGTGCTGGAACTTCTGAGTCTGGAAAACAAGCCGAAGCTGCTTTCCGCTATCCTGTTTTCTCTCATCCTCGCGATTCAGGAAAAGATGTACCACAGCCCGCGAGATCTCAAAAAAGTCTGCATTATCGACGAAGCCTGGCGACTGCTCGGTGGTTCTAATCCTCATGCAGCCCGCTTTATCGAAACTGGCTATCGTACCGTACGCCGACATCGTGGTGCATTCATTACGATTACTCAGGGCATTAAAGACTTCAGTGCCGGTAAGGAGGCTGAAGCCGCATGGAACAACAGTTCAACCAAAATCACCCTGCTGCAGGATACGAAGGCCTTCAAACAATACCTATCCGATAATCCGGATCAATTCTCTGACATGGAAAAGGAAGTTATCCGTGGTTTCCAGCCGGCAATCCAGACCGATTACAGCTCGCTGCTTATCAGTGCAGGTGAATACAGTTCCTTCCATCGGCTGTTTGTTGATCCTGTTACACGCGCCATGTTCAGTTCCCGTGGCGAGGACTTCGCATATATGCAAAACGCTCAGAAAGCAGGGGCCACATCAGAAGAGGCCGCCTATTTGCTGGCTGAAAGGAAGTTTGGTGACGAACTTCACGAACTTGAAGAATGGGTGAAAGCGGCATGAGTAACAGTAACGAAAAACCGTATAGCGGCGGCACAGTACGCGAGGGCGTATCAATATCGGGCTGGCTTACTTCAAGGAATCTGAAACTGGCTGCTTGTGTGCTGGTTACTCAGATGTTTTGGACCGGAATTACAGTGGCCTACATAAAACTCACTGCGCCAGAAATCGTGGTCTTCGACATGAAAGGCACGATCGACCTTTTCATGCAGCAGTCAGCACAACTGCAGCTCGATGAGGACAAGGCGAAAGCACTGACGACCCGCTTCAATACGGCGATGTCCGATAGTCTGGAACAGTGGCAAATCTCGCATAACGCCATCATTTTGGTGAAACCTGCGTCTGTCAGCCCGTTACCGGATATCACGACTGAAATCCGTAGCGATATTGCCCGGCGTACTCAGGAGGTCCCGTGAATACACGACCTGCACTGACAGCCCTGATACTGCTGGCACTGTCAGCCAGTTGCGGTGCGAAAGATCTGGGTACCTGGGGAAATGTATTTGAACCTGCCGAGCAGGACATGCTGGATTTTATCCAGAACCGGCTGAAGGGAATGGAACAAAGTGGGGAACTGGATAAATTGCGTGGAGAAGCCGTTGAACGGGTGAAGAGGAATGCCGTCCGGCCACCTGCTGTCGGGGGGCTGACCAATGCTGAAAAATACCGCAGCTTTGTATTTGACCCTACGTTTACTGTCCAGGAAACCATCACGGATATGCAGGGAAATGTTATCGCGCGCAAAGGAGAGCAGGTAAATCCACTGGATAAAGTCCCTTTCAACCAGGTGCTGTATTTTATCGATGGCGATAATAAAGACCAGATGGAATGGGCCAGAAAGGAGCTCGCCGATAAGACGAACGCAAAAGTGATTCTGGTTAAAGGCAATATTAAGGACACCAGTGATGCCCTCAATGAGCGCATTTACTTCGATCAGTCAGGAACCCTCACGCGCAAGTTTGGCTTCTCAAATATTCCTGTGCGTATATCCCCCGATGGCCGTGTACTTAAAGTGGAAGAAATTCCGGTATCAGGAGCAAAGAAATGACAACAACAACGCTAGGCGATCTGTTTCCCGAAATGCGTACAGTCGTTACATCACCTGAAAGACCTCGCAGTTCACCCCGTAAATTCCCTGGCAAATCTGTAAAGAAAAACGTTCGACAGGGAACGGCAGACAAACTTAAGTCGTTATATCCGGAGATTAGCTCCTGGAGTCCGGTGCTGGTGACGCAGGCATGGTTAAACTGGCTGAAAGTCAATCAGATGGAGCTTGTTGAGCCAGAAACCCGAGATGAGCGTTTCCCTGAATACCTTGTTGCGTTAATGGTGTCACATATGCGGGAGACAAAGGCATGGACCTAGACGAGACAGAGATTATGTCAGCGATGGGTCTATTAATGGCTCTGGTCGTAATACTGTACGCCTGCTTTTTCCTCATTTGGGCAATGAGAAAAGATCGCCAGAACAGTGATATCTCTGTTCCACGGGCATTTTTTGAGGATGAACCTCCTGTAATGGGGGGCTGGGAAAAACATGCTTATCCTCTTACTCAGGTGATAGTCAGTGTGAATGCTCAGCCACACACGATAACCCGCGACCTGGTGTTTTGTCTTGAACGCGCTGCCAGCTGTATCACGAGTAACGAACTGCCGGGGAATGCTGAAGGATTTCATTATCGTGGTGACTATGGAAATACCGGTTTAGCGTTTCCTGAATACTCCGTTCACTGGCATGTTCATGCACGTTTGTGCTTTGAATCCCCCGGCTTTTTTCCGGAAGGTGCTGGGTGTACGTTACCCCCGTTGATAAAAATGGCCGGCTATCTTGCTGAAGGCAGTCTGGCCCGTCATATCGTCGTTATTGTCCAGGGTACGAAGCACACTTCTCGTGAGTTCCTTTCCCGGTATCTCACTGATGCGGCGAACTCCATCGCCACTGGCGCGACCGAGGGTTCTGAGTTTGACGATGACAGTGGCTACGCATTCATTGTTGTTCAACCAGTATCAGTAACATGATGATTATTTACTCTATTTGATATTCAACATGTCCGGCAGCTGGACATCGTTTTGCACCTCAGCAAGCCCTCATTTTTTTTAAATCCAGACAAGGTAAATCCATGAAAAAAGACCCTGAAGGTGAAAAGGGCCGGAATATTTCCATCTCGTCACTACGTCATGATGAAGGTTCAGCCAGAAGGCTGGATGAGATCCTCAATGAGAACCCTCTCTACAAACCTTCAGCCGTAATGCGTGGTGGCATTCTTGCCCTGTATGAAATGACTCAGGAACAGCGACTGGCCATCATTATGAAAGCTGCCGCCAGTGCTAAAAACCACTGATATTTCCCTGCCCCCGCAGATCTGATGGTGGCACATCCGGAGATCCCCATGACCTACTTTGAACCTGTAAAGGCGGTTGCAGTAATCCGTGACACAAACGGCTTCTGGACTCACCCACACTACTTTAAACCTTCATGTGATGAGGCCTCCCGGTCCGATTTCGATGAATGGCTACGCATGAATCAACTTGTCTGTGCACTTCGCTGGCTGGAGAACGATGCGCCTCCGCAGGTTATTGAAGCCTGGGAAAACGGAGCATCAGATATTCGTGAATGGCAGCCATCATCTCCTGCAGAAGAGGGCTGGTTTATTGGCTCGATACACGACACTGAAGACGGACCTGTTTGCGTGTGGCTCAGGGGGGTGGCATGAAACGCTTTGTCTGGTTCTCCACATTACTTCTGGTACTGGCCTGGACGCCAGCGCCGGTGTTTGCCTCAAGTAATGCCGGCGAGGGAAGGTGGGTGAATCCGATTTCGGATATTTGCTGGAAATGTATGTTCCCCATGTCAATTGGTAGCATCAAACTTGCTTCAGGCCCTCTGCCTGACACCAGTAATCCATCCTCCCCCATACAAATTTGCCCTGTTGGAATATTGTACCGCATCGGGCTGGCAATTGGATTCTGGGAACCGATGGCGATGGTCGATGTCACCCGTGAACCTGGCGTTATGGTGAACATGGGCGGATTTAAAATTGATCTCGGTCGGACGGGTATCGGAACGGCTGGCCAGAGCGACCGTCCTGCTGCTGGCACGTTCTATCATGTTCACTGGTACAAATACCCACTAATTTTCTGGCTTAACATTATCACCAGTCTTGGCTGTCTGCAGACAGGGGATCTGGATATTGCTTACCTTTCAGAAATCGATCCATTGTGGAATGACAGCACGCTGTCCATGATGATCAATCCGGAAGCCTCACTTTTCGGAAATCTGATTGCGCAGGCAGCATGCGCGGCGGATTCTGTGGCAAGTGCAGTCGGCCGCCCATTGGCCCCATTATTCTGGTGTGCGGGCAGTCAGGGGTCGATGTATCCCATGACAGGCTATACCAGTGGTGAGTTTTCCCCTCTTGAATCATCACTTCTGGTCAGTGAACGCATGGCGTTCAAGATGCACCGTGAAGGTCTGGTCTGGAATTCAATTGGCGCGGATAACGCAGTCTGCAACCAGTATCCATCCCCCATAATTCCGAAAGATCGCTGGCGTTACCAGATGGTGAATATGTTCCCGGAGAGCACAAATTGCCACGCTTTTGGGGCCACCACTCAAACCTGGGGGATTAAACATAATACCCCCAATTCAAAAAAGAATTTCGGTTACCTCTTCTGGCGCAAACGTAACTGCGTTTTTCTGTAAGGAATTAACAATGAAAACAATCAAGTGCCGGGTGCTGCTTGCCAGTACTCTTTTATTCTGCACATCGTTTGTATCAGCCAGTGAGCAGTCTGCTGTGTCCGTCAGGGATATGTCGTGGATAAAACAGCAGCAGCAAGAACTGGAAGCATTTAAACAGAATCTCCAGGGCCAGACATTACCCCTCCCGATCGAACAGCAGAGACAGATTAACCGTCTTCAGGAGGACATTTCCCGTCAACAACCCTCTGCCCAAAACGGGGAAAAACACACATTTCCTGCCATCTACTTTGTCAGTCTTGGCCTGCCTCGCGAGGGGTTGTTACCCATGCTTCGTGATGCAAACCGCTATGGCATTCCCGCCACTCTCCGCGGGCTGGTTAACAACGATATGCGTAAGACAGCTGCGACGATATTTGAACTGGCTAAAGAAGATAAAAACATTGGCGTGCAAATCGATCCGACGCTGTATACCGAATATCACATTACTGTCATACCGGCTCTGGTGGTTACCTGTCCGGGACATTTTGATGTTATTCGCGGCAGCCTTCCTCTCAGGCAGGCCCTGGAAAGGGTGGCTGAACGTGGAGACTGTGCAGCAACAGCAAGACAGTTGTTGAAGGAGGGAGAATGAGAGCATTTTGGGGAGGGCTGATACTCCTGTTGCCGTTACTGGCTGTGGCCGATACAACCAGTGATGCTTTTAATGCCGGGGCAGAATTTGGCAAAGGAAATAAAGGGCAGGGCACTAATAGCCTGAATAATCCGGATCCGGTGACAGGGAGCATTCCCGGATACACCGCGACACCACCTGAAACAGGGTATTACGGCGGAGTTAAAGGCGATGATGCCGGACTTGCAAATAAAGGTATGGAAGGGTTGCTGAACAGTAACGCAGGGCAGGCAGTTATCGATGCCGGTACTAAAAACCCGTTACCCGTTATCGATCCCAATGCTCCTTTTATTACAGCAGGCAAGGATGCTGAATCAAACGCTGAGGGGATGGTCAACGGAACCGGAAACCCTCAACAATGCCAGGAAACAAACGTTTCAAAGTCCGAATTCGTGAAATATACCTGCGAGCGTGACGCCTGGATAGAACAAAGCTGTAGCCGTACTGCAAAAATTGTTATTGAGGGGGATTCCACCTGGGAAACTCAGACGTTGCAATACGAACTCTACGATATACCCATGCAGGAAATTAACGGACGAAATGTCGTCACCATCGTTCCCCAGGTGAGCGGGGAAATTATTCAGGCCACTTATTCATGGCAGGATAACAAAGGTAACAAACCCCGTTTCTTCATGAATGTTTCCATTCTGGGGGCAGAAATTCCCTGGCACAATAAAGGCAATTACCAGAATGTCAGCTTTACACCCGTACCGGCGACGCTGACCGCCGGCGTTGCTTTTACGTCATCTCATCCGCATGAACTCAGGGACGGTTCGGGCCGACAGAAATTTTATAAACATGTCCCGATGTCTATCCGTCTGGTCCTGCGGGTGAAGAAAAATAACAGTGTGCCCAAAGTTGAATGGACTGAATCGTGCGGATTCCAGAAAAGCAGAAGCGCTCTTGCAGCCAAAAGTACACCTGTCTTTGTATCAAGCACCTGCTCAGTGGCCGGAGGGTACAGACCAGTGACTATAGACGGTGTTGTCCAGCAGGTGTGGAGTGATTGCTGGGAGTATCTGGATCAGTATCTGGTTCAGTCAGGTTCAAACGGCACCTGCGAGCCACTGATGAATGATCCAGCATGTACCGTGACGGGAACGCAGTGCCTTACGCAAAACGGGAGTTATTGCGAGCATGAGAGGGTGAACTACGAATGTCAGCGTAAGTTCACTTCTGGTGGGGTTATCTGCGGTGGTGATTATTTTTGTAAAACAGGCGACTGCAGTGATACAGATGGTGCCGGAGACAGTGGTTTTGACGAAGCAGTATCGAAACTGGCAGGACTGGCATCCGCAGCTGATGATGTTAAAAATGGCCAGAATGCCGTGGATGTCAGGGCATTTACCGGGAAAGTGACCAGTTGCCGTAAAGCTATTGCCGGCTTTTCTAACTGCTGTAAAGACTCCGGATGGGGCCAGGACATCGGTCTGTCGGCTTGTAACAGTGAAGAACTGGCGTTGGGCAAAGCGAAAGCTAAAAAAATTACGGTCAGTGTTGGTGAACGCTGCGATCGTGAGGTTCTGGGGGCCTGCCTTCAGAAGAGTAAAGTTTACTGCGTGTTCGAAGGAAAACTGGCTCGTATTATTCAGGAGCAGGGGCGTCGTGACCAGCTTGGTGTTGGGTTTGGAAGTGGTAAGAATCCTGACTGTCGGGGAATAACTATCCCTGAGTTACAAAATATTAATTTTGACTTAATTAATTTTTCTGACTTCTACAGTGACCTGATGGATAACCAGAAAATCCCCGATTCATCGGTAATGGTTAAACAGGTGAAAGATCGCATTGCGGCACAGGTACAGCAAAATCAGGGAGGGAAAAAATGAGGCAACTCATATCCTCGCTCCTGGTGCTGGCAATCAGTTTGCCTGCAATAGCCGATGAGATTGTGAAACCGGCAGATCCCTTCACTGGCTGGTTCTGGTACAACGAACCAAAAACACCACCTGAAAAACCACAAAAGAAACAACAACATCCACCGTCGGTTATTCCTGATCTCAGCAAGATGACTGCCCAGGAACAGGCAAAGGTGCTCAGGGGATACACAATGGAGGCGCTTAATCGCGCCATCCTGTATCCCACGAGGGAAAATACTGCCACATTCCTGCGCTGGCAGAAGTTCTGGACGGACAGGGGATCGATGTTCAGTCAGTCCTTTGCAGCAGCACAGTTGAGTCATCCTGACCTGGATTACAATCTGGAATATCCTCATTACAACAGCATGGCGCCGTTCGTGCAGACTCGCGATCAGCAGGCCCGGCAGAAAGCAGTGGAACAGATGGCGCAACAATACGGTCTTTTCTACTTCTACCGTGGCAGTGACCCGATTGATATCCAGATGGCCGGTGTGGTGGCTGATTTTGCAAAGTCCAACGGGATATCGCTGATTCCGGTTTCGGTAGATGGTCAGGTGGCGGCATCACTGCCACAAAGTCGGCCAGATTCAGGGCAATCCCACGCAATGAACATATCCCATTTCCCGGCGCTGTTTCTGGTAGATCCGAAGAATAAAAACTACCGCGCGTTGTCCTACGGCTTTATGACGCAGGACGACCTTGCTAAACGCTTTCTGAACGTATCCAGCGGGTTCAAACCCGGCTCTTAAGGATTATTCCGTGAACAAATTTGAATATGCACGTGCTGTGCGTACGTTGTCGCGTGTCGCTTTTTTTTCTCTGGTGACGGCCCCCTCTCTGATGATGTTCGTACTTTTCATCACGCTGACATTTAACAATTCGATAGCTGGTAGTTTCCTGTCAACAGCCAGGTCTCTTATCGACGGCGCTCCGGATGGGATGGTAATTAGTTCAGTGTGTGACATACCGAAGATGTCACCTGACGACTTATCTGATGAGAAGTCTATTCCATCTTTATCGGCTGAGGATTCCTTTTCCCATCCGGGTTCCCCCGTGTATTTAGCAAAATGTATCACAGGGATGAAAGCCGCCTCTGAATGGCAGAGGGAAACTGACAGTACTATCCGACATCTATATCTGCTTTCTGTGGTTATGGGATTAATTGTTTCGTGGTTGTTCAATGGCGCACGCATCCCTGCCCGTTTCTTTATCAGGAGAATGAATTCATGTTTTGTGAGGCTAATTCATCTTCTCTGGTGGGGAATGGTGGCTAAGTGCCTGAATTATAGGATTTCATATCCGGTAACGTTCACTCAAAGCTTGTTGATTTGGAGCTGTTATCTGATGTGGACACTGGCAGTGTTGCTCATGGTTATAGCCAGCGTGCATGAATGGCAGGCTGAAGCACGCAGCCTGTCCAGAAAGGGGGCATAGTATGAAAAGTAAAATTGTCGCCAGTCTTTTTATGTTGTTTCCCCTGATGGTCAGTGCTGGCGTGAGGGATGAACTTGCGGCTCTGGATGCAGCTAAAAGGAAGCCCCAAGAGGTGATGCCCTCAATACAACAATCTTCAGTAAAACAACCCAGCCTGATGGCATTACCAGACGGTCGCCAGGTGAACATGAAGGATTATGCAGTTGTATTGTTTATGCAGGCACACTGCCAGTACAGCGCGAAATTTGATCCACAACTTAAGGATTGGGCCGATCAGCACGATATCAAAGTATATCCGTATACGCTCGATGGCGGCGGTGACCCTTCATACCCTTCACCAATGATACCGCGCAAAACGGATCAGGCTTCCCCAATAGCAGATGAAATAGTCACTTTCTTTGGTAATGGTTTGCCTATTGCCACGCCGACGGCCTTCATGGTGAACGTAAACACGCTCAAGGCTTATCCGCTAACCCAGGGTGTGATGGACATTCCTGTTCTTGAAAGCCGTATGGCCAGTCTTATTCAGGCCGATCTGGATAACGTTGACCCGAAAACGCTGCCGCCCATGCCAGCAAGTTCGCAGCTCACACCTCAGTAATACAACCGGACTACAACATGATCACTTATACGTATGCACTAGCGCGTACCGAACGCGTCTGTCTTTTGTTCAGTATTACGTTGCTGGTATCCGCGACAATTTATGGCTTGTACTGCCGGACACTACGCATTGCGGATTTCTCTTCAAAAGCCGACTTACAGGGGAAACCGTTATGATTAAATCACTGGCAGTGGCCGCAGGTATTTTTATTACAGGTTTATCAGTATCTCCTGCCCGGGCTGATGTTAATGGTGACCTGAACGGGTTTTTTGGCAGTCTGGGATACAGCGGAAACGTCTCACAGGCTCAGGCCTGGCAGGGACAGGCGGCGGGTTACTTCTCTGGCGGTTCGGTGTACCTGCGAAATCCAGTCAAAAACGTACAACTTATTTCGATGCAGTTGCCTTATCTCAATGCCGGCTGCGGTGGCATCGATGCGTATCTCGGCTCATTCAGTATGATCAGCGGCGAAGAAATTCAGCGCTTCGTTAAACAGATAATGAGTAATGCGTTGGGATATGCTTTTGATCTTGCCCTCCAGACGATGGTCCCCGAGCTGAAGCAGGCTAAGGACTTCCTGCAAAAACTGGCCAGCGATGTGAACTCGATGAACATGAGCTCGTGTCAGGCTGCTCAGGGCATCATAGGTGGGTTATGGCCAGTGACGCAGGTATCACAACAAAAGATTTGTCAGGATATTGCCGGCGAAACCAATTTGTTTGCAGACTGGGCCGCATCTCGTCAGGGCTGTACGGTCGGCGGGCAGAGCGACAGTGTGACTTCCCGGGCTGGCGATAAGCAGAAAGATCAGGTTCTGAAAAACAAGAACCTCATCTGGGATTCACTTAGCAAAAATGGATTACTAAGTGGTGACCGCGCCCTGAAAGAGCTGGTAATGAGTACCGTCGGCTCAATCATTTTCAACAGGAATGGTGATGTCACTATCCTGACACCGCTGGTTGATAACCGCGACCTCATTAAGGTGTTGATGCGTGGCGGTACAGCAAAAGTCTACGGATGTGATGAAGCCTCACTCTGTCTGAATCCGGTCGTCACCAACCTCAGTATCTCCGAATCAAGCGCCCTTGTTACCCTGGTTAAAAACCTGATGATCTCCATGCAGAACAAACTGGTGGATGACAGACCGTTGACCGATCAGGAAAAAGGGTTTGTGAACACCACGTCGGTTCCGGTGCTGAAATATCTGACCAACGCTCAGAGCATGGGAATGAGTGCGACCTATCTGCTGCAGGTGTCGGATTTTATCGCTCAGGATCTGATGATTCAGTATCTCCAGGAGTTGGTTAAACAGGCCAGTATGTCCCTGGCGGGTAAAAATTTTCCGGAAGAAGCCGCTGCGAAGCTGCGTGACAACGTTATTCACGCGCAGGGCCTGCTGGCTGACATGAAACTGCAGTCAGCGGCAGATCAGAATGCGCTGGATGGTATCGACCGTAATATGCAATACCTGCAACAGCAGGTGTCCACCATTGTTTCCGGCTCATACCAGAGCAACTACCATTGGGGTGATCGCTGATGCTTGAGATTTACACCATTTACGGCGGGGGAATGTGGAAAACGGCGCTGGACGCCGTTGTTACCCTCATAGGTGCCAGTACATTCAGTACGCTGTTGCGCATGGCAGGAACCTTCGGGGTACTGGCTGCGCTGATCATGTTTATCAAACAACGTAACCCTATGGTGTTTGTACAGTGGCTGGCTGTTTTCATGATTATTACCACTATTTTGTTAGTTCCGAAGCGTTCCGTTCAGGTGATCGATATATCTGATCCTGCAGCTGTCTGGAAAACCGATAATGTTCCGGTTGGACTGGCTGGTATTGCATCTCTGACGACAAGTGTCGGTTATAAGATGACTACGTTATATGATTCTCTGATGGCCCGCCCGGACTCGGTAACCTACAGCAAGACGGGGATGCTTTTTGGTTCACAGATAGTGGCCGAAACGAGTGACTTCACGACACAGAACCCGGAGCTGGCACAGATGCTGCCGGATTATGTGGAAAACTGCGTCATTGGTGACATTTTGCTGAACGGAAAATATACCGTAAACCAGCTGCTGAATTCATCAGACCCACTCGCGCTTATTACCAGTAACCCAAGTCCGTTGCGTGGAATATTTAAAACATCCTCCACAACGAGACAGTTTATAACCTGCCAACAGGCTGCTGGCGAAATCAAAACGCTGGCAAATGTTGAAGCAAATCCTGGTAGTGCAACTTTTACCTGGCTGACGAAAAAGATATTCGGCAATAAGCTGAATGGTGCAACGTTGCTGTCCAGTGCGATGGGGGACAGTTACGGCTTCTTTTATGCAGGGGGGATGACTGCCGCGCAGATTATGAAGAACAATATCACCAACAGTGCGATACGTCAGGGAATTAAAGGATTTGCAGCTCGCTCATCAGACACCGCAAACCTGCTGAATCTGGCAACAGAAAATGCGGCCACCAAACAACGTCTCAGTTGGGCATCAGGGAACGAACTGGCAACACGCACGCTGCCATTTGCACAATCATTGTTGATGTTGATCCTGGTGTGCCTGTTCCCGCTGATGATTGCTCTGGCGGCCACAAACCACAGCGTTTTCGGACTTAATACGCTGAAGATTTACGTGAGTGGTTTTATCTATTTTCAGCTTTGGCCAATCATGTTTGCCATTCTGAACTATGCCTCAAATTACTGGCTGCAGTCGAAAACTGGAGGGACGGCTCTTGTGCTCTCCAACAAAGATATTGTGGCGTTACAGCATTCGGATGTGGCGAACCTGGCAGGATACCTTTCGCTTTCAATTCCGGTACTCTCGTTCTACCTGACCCGGGGAGCTGCGGCAATTGGATCGCAGGTCGCCGGCGGTATGCTCAGTTCTGCGGCCTTCACGTCTGCCGGTGTGTCTTCTACAACAGCTGATGGAAACTGGTCGTTTAACAATATGTCGATGGATAACGTCAACCAGAACAAAATGGATACAAATCTGGTACAGCGTCAGGGTCAACAGACATGGCAGGCAGATAATGGTTCTACACAGACAATGACTGCCGGTGGCCATACCGTTATTGATGGCTCTGGTGCTATGTCTAATCTCCCTGTGAATATGAAACTCAGCCAACTGGCCAGCAGTGGATTCCAGGAGTCGGCGCGTCAGTCGCAGGTACAGGCGCAAACTGCACTGGATGGTTATAACCATAGCGTGACCAGTGGCTGGTCCCAACTGGCGCAGTTATCTCGCCAGAGTGGTACCAGTGACAGCCTGAGTTCAGGCAGTGAAAACAGCCAGGCAACAAATGCTACGCGCGGTGCAAGCATGATGATGTCCGCAGCGGAGAGCTACGCCAAAGCAAACAATATTTCCACGCAGGAAGCATATAATGAGCTTATGTCAAAATCAGTTGAAGGTAGTGTTAATGCTGGCGTGAAGGGTAAAATTAATACTGGTGACCAGGCATTTGGCAAAATTGGCAAATGGGCAACAGGAGTATCGGTTGAGGGATATGGAGGAGTTGAGGCTAAGGGAAGTAGTGGAAGTTCTCATGGTACTCAGGAGACTAACTCCAGTACACAGGATATGCGGCATGACAAGAACAGTCAGGCTGTAAATGATTTCCGTCAAGGGATGGATATGGTTACCAGCAGTCGAGTGAGTGATGGATCAAATCATACAGAGAATGCAGGAACTAGCGACGTTCAGCAATTTGCAGCCACGCTTAATGATGCGGAAAGCAAATATCATCAGTACACCACCAGTTCGACACAAAGCAATGAATTCAGCCGTATGGCCACTATTGCACAGAACCAGAGTGCTAGTCTGGATACCAACTACACTCAAGAGTTTGTGGATTGGGCCGCTAATAAGTATGGTGACAAGGCTCAGAGCATGCTGACAAGTGCTCCAAGTGCACGCGAAGCGGCAATGGAATTTGTGAATGAACGTTTGAAACCTGAAATTGCCGGAGATTATCAGCAGGGCCGTTCAGACCTTGTAACCGGTTCAGAACATGAACCATTCAGTGGGAAACATATCGTGCATCCTGCTCAAAGTAATCAGCAAATGATAGGAAACTCAGATACACAAGGGGGAATGCATTACAGTTCGTCTGGAAGTTCAGAAGGGGTAACCAGTACATCTTCTGGCGACTCACATTTATATGGCGATCAGAACATGCCAGTAAGGCAAGATACTTCTGCCCGAGCAACCGAATCGTCCTTAGCAGATTCGGGACATAGTTACAGCGATGGACAGACAATGAGAACTGCAGAGAATCATAGCGACCATACTGGAAATCAATATGGTGGTGAAGAATATCGTTCAGCCCCAGTAGTTAAAACTCATCGCGGTGAAAACCATTCAGTAGGTAGCAGAGAGTATGCCTCTGAAACCGTACAAGTAGGTAAGGCGATAAACATCACCGCTGACAGAACTGCCGCGGGCGGGCGTATCATCGGCAATGATATGTCAGATTCTTTTAAGGATAATCAGGAAAAGCTGCGCGAACAAAGAGGACAGGTTTTTGAGTCTCAAAATGAATTAAAGCGTAGGGCTGCAGAACAAAGATCTGATATTCAGAATAATATCAACAATTCTGCTGGAGAAATTGATAAAAAACAATCCACTGTTCAGGTATCCAGTGATATTCTTAAAGGCGAAAGCGAAAATATTAAATCTCAATTTTTAGAAGGTAAGCGCGCAGAAGATTTAAGACAAACTGCATTGCCTATTCTCCACAGTGATGAGATTGAGAAACATAAGCAAAACATTGAAGAATTGAGAAAGAGAGTGAGGTAAAAATGCTGACATTCAACGACGTTAATCGTGATATTAAAGCTATTTTAGATGGTGTTTCTGACAATAATCGACCTGTGCCATCAGCGGTTAAGACAATGAGATCTGCATTAACTTTGCCTGCGATTGGTAGTCTTCTCTCTGCATTAACATTTGGTATAGTATGTGCCAACCTTAACCACAGAAATTTAAGTGTCAGCCTGTTTATAGAGTATTTTTTCTCAGGTGGAGCTATACCAGTTTATATGTCTATAGTAGCAGGTCTTTTCCAGTACATGTTGTTGCTTCCTTACATTGGTCTTTACAATTTGATACCTCAAGATATCAGGAAAAAAAACCCGCTGATAATTCATTTTAAAAGTGCTTTGTTTAAGGGCAGTGTGTTGTACATCTGTGCATTAGTGGTGACATGCTTGATGTCTTTCTACAATCCCATTTATTTATTATCAACACCAATTCTGATGATTGTGGCAATTTTTGTTACTTCAATTACTGTTAATTTAAAAGTGACAAAATATGGGGTTGCACCATTGTTAAAAAAAATCAAAAACAATCTGAGTTAAGTATGATTCCAATTATAAGCCTGTATTCTTTTAAAAGAATGCGGGTTTTTATTTTAATTTATATTAATAAGTGTTTAACTGCTTGAATTAGTGGGGTTGTTTAAGGTTTTAAATAGGTGTTTCATTATTTCATCAGTGGTTATTAGTAATTAAACTTGTTAGCAATCCTTATATATTGAGGCTTGAATGTTGCTTATTGATTCCCTATTGAGATAATTCTTAAAGTAATGCGCTATATCAATGAATTTTAGACTGAATTTCAGGATAAGTAGTGCGCTGGCAAAAATAAACAGGATAAACCATGAAATTAAAACAATATGCAGTTGTAACTTTAGTTGCCTCTACCCTGGTGCTTTCTGGCTGTGGTGCCATGTCCACTGCTGTGAAAAAGCGCAATCTTGACGTGAAGACTCAGATGAGTGAAACAATCTGGCTGGAGCCATCCTCAGAGAAAACTGTTTATCTCCAGATTCGCAATACGTCCGACAAAGACATGTCAGGCCTGCAGGCGAAAATTACCAGTGAACTGGCTGCAAAAGGTTACCGTGTTTCCAGTTCTCCGGATACGGCCTACTACTGGATTCAAGCCAACGTCCTGAAGGCAGAGAAAATGGACCTGCGTGAATCTCAGGGCTTCCTAAAAACGGGCTACGAAGGAGCCGCGATGGGTGCAGCTCTTGGAGCTGGCATCACTGCGTATAACTCAAGTTCCGCAGGTGCCACACTCGGAGTTGGTCTGGCCAGTGGCCTAATCGGTATGGCCGCTGATGCGATGGTTGAAGATATTAATTACACGATGGTAACCGATCTACAAATCTCTGAACGCAGTAAAGCCACTGTCACAACGGATAATGTTGCCGCTCTGAAGCAAGGAACCTCTGGAGTTAAGGTGCAAACGAGCACTGAACAAGGTAACAGGGCAAAATATCAAACCCGCGTGGTGTCAAATGCCAACAAGGTAAACCTCAAGTTCGAAGAGGCGAAGCCAGTACTTGAAGCACAACTGGCCAAATCTATTGCCGGTATTATGTAACTCCTTTCAACTTCCCGTTGTCAGGAAATCTACCGCACTGACGATGAGATCTCTCATCTCAGGGCGGTAACTGTGAATATCCTCCTCATCAAGCTCATGAAGATAGACGGTCTGAATCAGCTGCGTCATCAGAATGTATCGTTCACCATCGATGTTAACGACCGGATTGATCTTGCTCATTCCGGGTAATGACGGACGCCATCTGACAAAAGGAATGATGACGCGTGTATTGAGATCGATTAGCTGGTCGGTCTGAGCTATGACGAAATACGGATATTCCGGATTATCCAGCCTTCTGAATACTGTTCCCTGATTCATTTAAAGACTCTCAGTGCTGCGCTGCTACCTGGAATAATGTGTTCGGCTGTGAACTTGTTCATGGCATCAATAGCCGCTTTATTCTCCTGTCGCCACCTGGCCTGACGTTCAGCACGTACCACGTCCTCAAGGGCAGAGTTGAGAGCAGCTGAAAGGTTGATATTCAACATCTTCGCTTCGTCCACCAGGGCGGCATCCAGCGAAATATTGGTGCTTCTTTTGCGCGACCGCATAGTCGTATTCATTGTTAAATCCTCTGCGCATCATGTATGCGCATAAATATAGCGCATTTTAGCTTCGCAGCGTAAGTGCCCATCGTTATTCCTGTGAAATTTCGCTTCCTCGCATGACTGCACAGGCGCAGCCATGCCTGCGGCGAGCGCTGGAATTTCTTATTAACCAACCATTTTGTCTCGTTGCCGATCAGGCAATGCGAGTACTGCCGGGTAAATTCTATGAGTTTTGCAGGTAAAAATCTCACTCAGGGTGGGCAGATGACTGCCTATCGCTGGCGCATGTTCTTTCAGGTCAACAACTGGATTGGATTCTGGATATTCATCCTGTTTGCGGTGCTGGCTGCCATCATCTTTTTCTTGCGTATACCACAGGAAGTCCTGGATAACGGCTCACTGTGGTGGTTTGCCAGCATTAACAGCAGCTTCATCGACCTGATGCCGCCGGGCACGCCAAAACTCTATGACATTCATTACTGGTATGCCGCCACTCAGACGCAGATGGTCCTGAAAATGACCCTGCCACAGATACACACAGACCCTTACATGATGGCTATGGGAGAGCAGTTTTTTAATGAACTGCAGTGGGCCGTGCTGGTCAGTGGGGTATTCAGCATATGTGTATTTGTCGGCATCGCCTGGTACATAGCCGACATTGGCCGCAAAGAGAGTGAAGACCAGTATATATCTGGTATGCAGCTGACGGAAAACCCGGCGGAGGTGAACCGGCTGCTGCGTAAGAACCGGGAACTGTCCGACTTACGTGTGGGTGAACTGCACATGGTCAGGATGGCCGAAGTAATGAATTTCCTGATCCACGGCACGATTGGTGTAGGTAAGTCGACACTTATTCGCTGGCTGCTGGAATTTATACGCAAACGTGGTGATCGGGCCATTATCTATGATTCTGGCTGCACATTTACCGAAACTCACTATAACCCCCGCAAGGATTTCATTCTTAACGCTCATGATGAACGTTGCGCCAATTGGGATATGTGGGGCGAGTGTGTTGATGCTGTGGATTATGACAACCTTGCAGCAAGCCTTATTCCCGTTGAAGGAGAATCCGATCCCTTCTGGGTATCCAGTTCCCGGACTATTTATGCCGACCTCGCGATAAGGATGTCTGCGGATCCGGAACGCAGCATTGAGAAATTTCTCAAGACATTGTTATCCCTCAGCATGAAAAGCCTGCGTGAATATCTGGCCAACACCCCATCGGCCAACCTGGTTGAAGAAAAAATTGAAAAGACCGCCATATCGATCCGCTCAGTGGTCACCAACTATGCCAAATCGCTGCGTTACCTGCAGGGACTGGATGACGGTACCAAACCGCCATTTACCATCCGGGAATGGATGATACAGCCCCGGTATGACAACAGCTGGCTCTTTATATCCACACAGGCCCGACACCGAAAAAGTGTCCGGCCTCTGATATCTCTCTGGTTATCACTGGCCACCTTGTCTTTACAGAGTATGGGGGAGAACAGCGACCGCCGGGTGTGGTTTATCTGTGACGAAATTCCCAGCCTTCAGCGTATTCCGGAGTTGGCAGAAACGATGGCTGAAGCGCGCAAATTCGGGGGCTGTTTTGTCCTGGGAATGCAGAACATGGCGCAAATGATCCACGTCTATGGCCGTGAGCTGGCCAAAAGCATATTCGACCTGATGAACACCCGCATGTATGGCCGTTCACCAAGCGCGGAAATGGCCAAAGTGGTGGAAGACGAGTTGGGGCATCAGCGCAAACGAAAAATTCGTGAGCAGAACAGCTACGGTCTGGATCAAGTCCGTGATGGTGTGTCGCTGGGTAAGGATGAGGTTAACGATCCGATTGTCGATTACGACCAGATTATGCGTCTGCCTAACCTGAGTTTCTACGTTCGTATGCCGGGCGAATATCCGGTTGTCCGTCTGAAACTCAAATACCGTAAACAGAAGAAAAACCATCCCGGACTGATTGAAAGGAACATTCGCGATGCACTGAGTCCCGAGCTGGAAAGGGTGATTCAAAAAAACGAGCGGGCAACCTCAGCCGCCGGTTTATCCTTCCCTACCGGTGAAGAAATACTGGAAATGGCGAGTGGTAATGCATCTGCTTCTACAGGCGATACAGTCATTACTTCCCATCCTGCAAACGCTGTGACAACAGAAAAAGAAACGCCACCGGCAGACGTTGCTCCTGTATCTGCCCGGATCACTAAACCAGTGCCGCAGCCGGAACGCATTGTTTCTCCACCAGTGGGAACCGATAAAAAATCCCGTGACAGGCAGATTTCCTCCGGCGTGGAGACAAATAATGTGTTTCCTCTGTCTTTCACCCGGAAAACACCACAGGAAACACCGGTACCTTCCGTTTCAGTAAATGACGCCCCCGGCTCTGTAGAGCCTGCCATTCCTGTCGTGCCTGATTCTGTTGTTCAGGACAGCACTCTGCCAGCGGCATTGCGTAGTCTCCGTCACCGTACGTCTGGTACAGAAAAGCCAGTCACTTCAGCCCTGGATATGTTGCAAAAAGCTCGCCAGAGACCAACAGCATCTGGCAACGACCCGCAAGGTGAAGAAGACGCTGCAGGGGAAACGATGAACCTGGAGGCTCGTATCACCCCGAATAGTGAGGGGGGAGTGACGGTCACGACATCAGGAAAAAAAGCCCAGGCAGACGTCAGTCAGGAATCGCATCAGGCGAATAAACACCTCGCTCATGACGAAGAAAACATTTTACTGCACCGCCATCCTGACGACCCGGGTTACGGCGAAAACGATCAACATTATGACGACAGAGAACCTGAATTATGATGTCAGTCGCCCCTATTGGCTCGGCAGCCGACGCTGCCGGCTATTACAGTCATTCCGACAACTATTATTTCCTCGGTAACCTGCAAAGTCTCTGGATGGGGGAAGGTGCTGACGTGCTGGGCCTCGATGGTCAGGTCAGGGGAGATGACCTGACCGCTGTACTGGAAGGCCGCTTACCCGATGGCTCCCGCCTGGGTAAAGAAATTAATGGTAATCATGTTCACAGACCCGGGCATGACCTGACCTTTTCCGCACCCAAAAGTGTCTCAATACTGGCCCTTATTGGAGGGGATAAGGAGATGCTGGAAGCCCATAACCATGCTGTTCGTATTGCGGCGGGTTATGTTGAGAAACTGATTTCTGTCCGTGATACGAAAGATGGTGTCACCTCCATCGTTCACACCGGCAAAATGGTAGCCGCAGCATTCACTCATGATACCTCAAGAAACCTTGACCCTCAGCTGCACACACACCTTCTTGTCGCCAACATGACAGAACAGGATGGAAAGTGGAAAGCACTGGCCACCGACTATATCCATAATGCCGGTTTTATTGAGACGGTTATGAAAATGCAGGTGACGCTCGGGAAAATTTACCGGAGTGCTTTGCGAAGTCGTGTGGAGGCGTTGGGCCATGAGGTAGAGGAAGTCGGTAAACATGGCATGTGGGAAATAAAAGGCGTCCCGGAAGAAGTCCGGGAGGCGTTTTCCTCACGCGGACGGGAAATTCAGGGGGCAATCGGCGCTGAGGCCACGTTGCGCAGCCGAGATGTGGCCGCAAAAGATACCCGTCGTGCCAAAGTTGATCCCTCGAGGCTGCGTCTCATGGAGCGCTGGCAGGAGCAGATGAAAGAGAAGGGGTTTGATCTCAGGGCCTATCAGGAAAGCGTTCAATCACACGAACACCCTGCCCAGGAAAAGGTATCGGAAGCAGAGAATTCGCTCAGCAACACAGCTGTAAGGCCGGGTTTTCCCACATCAAAAACGCCGGAACGGGTACCCGGTAACGAGGGGGAGAAAACGGCTTCACAACCGCGTGACAGCAGGGCATATCGCACTCTGGACAGCCGCCTCGGTGAGTCACTCCCTGCCCCGGAAGTGATAGATGCTGTCCGTCAGGCTATCTCACAACTGAGTGACAGCAAAACACGTTTCACCTTTGGTGAGCTGATGCTGACAACGGCCGAACTGAGTGAAAAACTACCTGAAATTAAAGACATTCGCGCCGCCATTGATGCGTCACTAAAAGACGGCATGATTGTGCCCCTGGACAGCGAGAAAGGGGTATTCACGTCAAGGATCCACTTGCTGGATGAATTGTCTATTCAGGCTCTGAGCCAGGAGCATATTAAATCGACAAGCGTGGTCAGTTTTTCCCGACCGGAGCTGTATGCGCCCCCGGCACTGGCCGTTGTGGAACAGGACTCTCTGGTACTGATGAATGCGCCGTCAGGTGTCGCGGGCATCCGTGACCTTGCCACTCAGCTTACCGGTATCTCTACATCACTTGGTCGGGATGTTCAGGTCCTGGCCAGTTCCGCTGAACGTGCCATATCACTGGAGAAATCAGACGTACTGCGTGACCGTATTATCAGTCGCCAGCATATCTTGAGCGGCGACTTTCACCTCAAATCCCAGAGCACGCTGATTGTTGAAGGTGCTGAACGTCTGGGACTTAAGGAAACGTTGGTTCTTCTGGGTGAAGCCCGCGCTCAGGATGCTCAACTGGTCTTCCTTGACAGCGCCGGTCGTCAGGCAAACGGTAATGCCATGTCGGTACTGGAGTCCGCTGGAATAAGCCGCTCCCGTCGGACAGAACCTGCTCCCGGGCTGGAAGCAACGGTGGTCAGTATTCCGGACAAACGTGATCGATATGAATCGCTGGCTACCCGTTTTGCCGATCTGAATGGAGGAAACGAAAACGTCACCGCCGTAGTGGTCGGAAAGCGTGAACAGACACACCTGACGGGGTTAATCCGTAATGCGCTGCAAAATGCCGGGCAACTGGCCCGTGATGGTGTGGACATCGAAGCCAGACAACCCGTCTGGCTCGATAAGCGAACTCGCCGGATGCCTGGTTCTTATCGCCCAGGCTTGGTACTTGAGGATCGTAGTGATTCCAGAAACCGCCAGTCTTACGTGATTGATCGGGTGCATGAGGATACCCGAGTACTTTCACTCATTGACGGGGATGGGGTGCTTACCCGGATGAAATTAAGTGATGTCACAGCAGACTGGCGTCTTTTTAACCGTGAAACACTGAATGTTTCTTCCGGAGAAAGACTTCTGGTTGTAGCCGGAGATCGTGAGCACCACCTGAAAGCTAAAGACCGACTCGAAGTAACAGGGATCAGCGAGAAGGGAATTGAGGTCAGGCGTGGTGAGGATGTGCTGACGCTACCTAAAAACCAGCCATTGTATGTGACGCATGCTTATGTGAGCGCCCCTGGAGGACGGGATAACGATACCGGCGTGGTGCTGGCCGCACTGAACAGCCGGGATATATCAACACAGACCATGAATTCACTCGCGCAGAGTGGCCATCGCGCGGAGATTTTCACTGCAGAGGTGCAGGACAGGGCAGAGGCGCGACTGCAAAGGATGAAAACGAATGTGTCGCCCGTGCAGTTGGTTCGCACACTCAGTGGGCAGGATAATGTCAGTAGCGCGGTTGAAACCCTGCAAGACAGCGTACGTACTGAGGCCGGGCTTGCTGTCTGGCGCGCGGTCAACGACCAGAGAACGGTGGCGTTCAGCCCGCTGGATCTGGCTAAAGATGCTGTGAAATATCATCCTGACCTGGATGCAATCGGGCTTGAAATTGGCTCAATGCTTAAAACCGGTGAGCTGTTGCAGGTTTCACTCAGCGGAGAGCCCAAGCTGGTAGCCCGTTCAACCTGGGAGATGGAAAAGGCAATCCTGCGTGTCGTGGAACAGGGGAAAAACACGCAGTTACCGTTACTCGACCATGTCCCTGAAGGTGTCATGAACGGACTAACTGAGGGGCAGAGAAAATCCACCACACTGGTGCTTGGCAGTACTGATCAGTTTATAGGGATTCAGGGGTATGCCGGTGTAGGGAAAACAACACAAATTAAGGCAGTTATTGCCGCATTGGATACTCTGCCTGCAGACGTACGTCCGGTACTGACAGGGCTGGCACCGACACACCAGGCGGTGAAAGAGATGAGTGATGTAGGTGTCCAGGCACAGACAATTAAATCATTTATTGTGGAGCATGAGCAGGCGACAGCAGGTGGTGAGAAACCTGATTATAAAGGGCAGGTGTTTCTTATTGATGAATCCTCAATGGCAGGAAACCAGGATACTGCTGCGTTGTTTCAGGCTATTGCGGCAGGGGGAGGCCGCGCTGTTTCTATGGGGGACATCGACCAGTTCGAATCTGTCGATGTTGGTGCCCCCTTTAAACTGATGCAGGAACGCAGCCCGATGGACGTGGCCATCATGAAGCAGATAGTTCGTCAGAAAGATGTCCAGCTACGAGGGGCGGTTCATGACATTATCGATAATCGTATTGATGCAGCCCTGAAACGTATTGAAGCCCAGCCCGGTGACCGCGTGTCGCGTAATCCCGATGTGATAGTGCCTGCCAGCGCCTTTCTGGAAACGGCCTCGCCGGTGGATGATATTGTGGCAGACTGGACGGGCCGGACACAGGATGCACGTGCCCGCACTCTTATCATTACTCAGCTTAACGCGGACCGCCGGGCGGTAAACGCCGGCATTCATGCCTCGCTGGCTGAGCGTGGAGAGCTGGGTGAGAACGCGGTCAGGGTACCTGTGCTTGAGAAAATCACGCATACACGTCATGAGTTCAACCAGACTCAGGCCTGGCTGGCGGGAATGGTGGTTAAACGCGGTGATCGTTATCAGGATGTACTGGCTGTTGACCGTAATGGCAGTACCGTAACAGTGCGTGATGAAGAAGGCAGAATTGGCCTGTATTCACCCCGGGAGCTTATTACCGGTGATGTGCAGCTGTTTCACCGACGGGAGATAGAAGTCAGAGCCGGTGATTTACTGAAATTTACGGCAACCGATCGTGATTTGGGCCAGACAGCGAATAAGCGATATACCGTCGAGTCAGTCAGTGAGACAGGTGATATCCGGCTTAAGGGCGAAGCAGGACGCATAACCATTAACCCGAAAGACGTTCGCGCACAGCAGCACATAGACTACGGCTGGGCTGTAACCGGGTATGGCGCACAAGGTGCCAGCACCGATTACGTGATATCTCTGGAAGGCACAGAAGAAGGGCGTAAGGCACTGGCCACCCGCCGGGCCTTTTACATATCCGCTTCGCGTGTGAAAGAGCACGTCCAGATTTATACCGACGGTAAGCAGGACTGGATCAACGCAGTCAAATCCCCGGAACGTGACATCAAAACCGCCCACGATGCGCTTGCACCTGAAACGCAGCGAAAACAGGCAAAAGCCATCTGGTCAATGGGACAGCCAGTCAGCAAGACTGCAATTGGTCGGGCCTGGATGCGACACCAGAATATGCATGAGTCATCCCTTACCGCAAAAATTATCCCTGCAACCCGACGTTTTCCGGAGCCGGCTCTCGCTCTGCCTGTCTATGACAACAATGGTAAAAGCTCAGGGCTGGCCCTGGTTTCTCTGGTAGCCAGTCCTGAAGGGAAACTGACACAGGGCGAGATCCGCATGGTGATGAGTGAACGCGGTCGTGGAGCTCTGCTGCAAAGGAGCAAGTCCGGGAATACGGTCGTTGTAAGCGAACTGTCGGTGGCGCTCGATGCGGCCCGCAACCGTCCGGAGGATGGTGTGGTCTGGCAGGTTGGACCGGAGTCACCTTCAGCACAATTGATTAAAGTGAGTGGCGGTGAACGTCGGGAGCTCGAAGAAATAAGTGTTCAACGTGTCAGCCGTCAATCTGCTGAATTCATTCTGCCTGAAACCGAACAAAACGCCGATAAAAATGCTCCGGTCGATATCAGCCTTATTCGTGAGCAGGATGAAGCCCGTAAGCGCACAGAAGAGTCTCTGGCTGTCAATGCCGGTAAAACATCAGGGGAAGCTGCAGAGCCGTTGTCGGTGAAAATGATTCACCAGCCTGCCGAAGAACTGAACATCAAACCGGAGATTTATGATGCTGACGGACAGAAAGATATTTCTGAACCCGATAAAAACACTCTCAGAAGAATAGCTTCAGCAGAGGACAAGCAGGATCTTGAAGCGGCAAGATTACTACGGGCCGGGCAGGAAATTGATACCGAACATGGTACTGAAATTTCCGGCGTATCCCGTCAGGTGACAGAACTTGCTCGTAATGAACGGGATATAGCGTGGCAAACTAACAGTCCTGACCAGGGCCGTATGCCGGAACGTGAAGAACAGTCACTGACCCGTAACATTCAGAAAGAACGCTAATCCCCAATCCGCCATTGAAAGTGAGAAACCATTTATGAAGAGAACGATCTTATCTCTGTTAATCGTTGCCACATCCAGTTTTGTAAGTTTTACGTCACCGGCTGCAGCCCCACAATCCCCATTCACGCCGGAGCAGGAAAGAAGAATCGGTGAGATTGCTGCAGACTACCTGGTGGCACATCCTGACGTTCTGATAACCGTCAGTAAAAAAATTCAGGAACAACAGCGACAAAGGGTGCAACTGAATTATGCCGTTCGGGCGATGGACAATCAAAAACTGCTGCTGAATGACGCTGATACGCCAGCTACAGGGCCTGTGCATGCAAAAGTGGCGGTTATAACATTTTTTGATTACCAGTGCGTGTTTTGCAGCAGGCTGGCTCCAGATCTGGAAAAAATCATGCTCGCGCGTCCGGATGTTCTCTATGTCTTTAAAGAATTACCAATCTTTGGTGATCGTTGGGAAAATTCCCGGAAAGCAGCTGAACGTGGCTTATCTGTCTGGAAGCAAAAGGGGGCTGATGCGTATATGACTTACCATAATGCCATTTACAGAACAGGCCATGATGAAGGAAAACTAAGCGCAGAAGATATTTCAGAAGCTTCCCGTCAGGCGGGCTGGAAGGCTGTCCCCGGGACAGAGAATTTCACCCCAGCGCTTTCCCGAAACAATGAACTGGCCGCAAAGTTGGGACTCACAGGCACCCCAGGCATTATTGTTATGCCCGTCAGCGACGCGATACCTCAAAAAATCACTGTGTTCCCGGGCTTTATTCCCGCAGAAAAAATTCTGTCCGCCATCGATAAGGCATCCAGGTAACACCCGCCCCGACCTGACAACAGTTTCCCGCCAGAAAACGTTGTCAGACAGTACTGGTTCGTTCCTGCCTTTAAAAGATCTCGCAACTTTGCGTACCCTATGCCTGATTTTGTGAGAAACGCATCCAGACATACCTCATGAAGTAGATTATTTCTAGCTCAACTGAACGCGATCCAGTTGCTTTTCGTCACGATCCTCGATCTTCTCGTATGGAAAATTTACGAGTGAAAAGGTAAACTTCCTGGACGTACAGAAGCCTTGTGGTGGGGTATTCTGTTGAATAATTTTAGTTTTACACCCAATCCAAATTCTATTGGCTGCTTTGTGGTGAGGCAGATGGGCGCAAAACTTTGTTTCGGAAGAAATGCGGACTTCCGGAAGCAGGAACGTGGATGGGAGCGTATCCATAAAACGCTCAGGAGCAGGTGACGGAGAATATCCGGAGCCTGAATGCACAAACCCCCCGAAATCTGTCGAATCTTGGCGGAATCAGTCAGAGATCAGGGGGTCCAAAAGCAGGCGCGTTGCCTGTGAAGGATTATAACGCATGCACCATATAAAACAACACCCGACCGCCATAAGAAAAGGTCGGTGTGACTGAAAAAAAACCTACCTTTTACAGACAGGTCAAAAATCCTAATCCGGAATTCACTCCGCGAGAGGGTAAAAAGACACTGCCGTTCTGCCGTAAGCTGATGGCGAAAGCCGAGGGCTTCACATCCCGTTTTGATTTTTCCATCCATGTGGCGTTCATGCGTTCGCTGGGTAAGCGGCATCGTATGCCGCCGGTACTGCGTCGCAGAGCCATTGATGCGCTGCTGCAAGGGATGTGTTTCCACTACGACCCGCTGGCCAACCGTGTTCAGCGCTCCATCACCAATCTGGCCATTGAGTGCGGTCTGGCCACTGAATCAAAAAGCGGTAATCTGTCCATCACCCGTGCCACACGGGCGCTGAAGTTTATGGCGGAGCTGGGGCTGATAACCTATCAGACGGAATATGACCCGCAAATTGGTTGTAACATCCCCACCGATATTACTTTCACGCCGGCATTATTTTCAGCATTTGACGTCTCTGATGTGGCTGTGGCCGCTGCACGCCGCAGCCGTGTCGAATGGGAAAACCAGCAGCGTAAAAAGCAGAGCCTGATGCCGCTGGAGATGGATGAACTGATAGCCAGGGCCTGGCGGTTTGTACGCGAGCGCTTCCGCAGCTATCAGTCGGAACGTAAACTTCATGGACTGAAACGCGCCCGGGCGCGGCGTGATGCCGACAGAACCCGCAAGGACATTGAGACTCTCGTTAAGCAACAGCTGACACGTGAATACGCGTGCGGACGTTTTACCGGGGGGCTTAAAGCCATGAAACGGGAAATTGAGCGTCGTGTTAAAGAGCGCATGCTGATGTCGCGTGATAATTACACGCGGCTGTCCACAGTCCCCATATAACTCTCCTGCATGAAAAATCCGGCTGACGCCGGAGGATTTCGCACGTCTGTACCTCAACCCCTCTTATTAAACGCCCCGTTCACCGCCGTATAATCCCTGAATAAGCACAGAATTCCCCTCAGACTGGCCATAGATTTTATCAACCACGCCGTTTCCGGGCGATGAATTCAGTTATCTACAAATAAGTGCAAGGGAACGTTCCATAAGGTTACAACCGTTATACTCAGAAAGCGCCAGCCGAGCTGATTTCAAGGTGCGTCGTTCCTTTTAAACACCTGCTCTGTACTTCTTTTAAATACATAATCTTTATCTCCTATAAATACATAACCTGTTCATCGCCTGCCCTGTGGACAGACTTAAAGAATGACCGCCCTTGCAGCGGACTCACGTCCGCGCCGGTTCGGAAAAACCAGAAGTAGCTCCCGCCTCTTCGTGGCGGGCAAAAACCAGAAATAATAGTTACAACATCCAAAATATGTAGCCACAAATCAGTGCCCACCCAACCATCCAGCCCTCCCCACCACTGAAAAGCGCCGCCGCCCCGGCCGAAGGCCGGGAACAACATCGCTTTTAATGCTGGATGATGTAACTAAACTTTTGAGTGGCTGTCAGTTACATCGCGGCAGGTTCCTCTGTACAGCCCCCGGGCACCGGCTTTGCCGGTACCACGGCTCCGGAAATCACGCCCTGTACGTCGCAAGCGCCGTACAGCCCGCTCACCGGAGTTAAAAGGGCTTAATGAAACCACATCATGGTTATAAGCGGGTTATGGCTTAGCAGGGCGAAGGGATGGATTGGTGGAACCTGTCAACAGCGTAACCGGCTGCGCCGGGCTACGGCGCCATTAACAACCGTGCTCTGGTCAACTTCTGAGGGCGCCTCTATGCGCCTTTGGCGCATTCCCGGAATGCCTGCGCGCTGCTCGGCATTCTTAACCCGAATATTGAAGCTGCATTTCCGGCTACGCCGGGTCCCGGCGCCACTCACCATCAGTATTCTGTTTACCGCCTGCTGGCGCCTCCATACCGCCTGGCGGCATTCGTGACCACAGCTTATGCTCAGCAGTACAAATACTGACGTTATGCCTCTGCCGTAGTATATTTTCCCGATTATCCTTAGCTACGCTAAGGCTGGCCGGACGTGGTCAGGACTAATATGGTCATCAGGGAAAGCATATGAGCGATGAACCGGGAAGAGGTAAATTTGTCGATCAAGCGGCAGAAGCCAGGCCTTCTGTCTGGCGCAGAACAGCTGGCTGGATACGTGAGGAAATTCTGCATTCTCTGGGAAGGCCCGCCCGCCTGGAAGGTGCGATTGCTTCCGGGCAGCTAATTCCGTGTCCGATCATCGCCCCTGCCGATACGTTCTGGACACGGTCGGTGGTCTACTGGCAGGACTGGATGTCTTTTTCTCTGTCATCATTTCATTCCCGTCCCTGGACGATCGACTACCGCAAACCGGGCTACCAGCGCCGGCTTGAAAGCCATGCACTTGCTGTTCCTGAGGTTCAGCAGCTGATTAGCAAAGAAAATGTCCCTCATTTTTCATGCGACATCACAGATATCCGGGGGATTTCGGCCTCGAAATCTATGGATCATGATATCCGGGACATCGATGAGTTTCCTGTACTGAGATGCCGTGAGCTGGCTGAACCTGTGACTGAAGAGCACCTGCGAAAAAATATGCGTCACTGGGAATTACGGCTCGACCGGATGCTGTTTGCTGAATATCCGTGGGCAGAGCGGAGGCTCTACTGGCTGAATGACGGTGGCTCACACCATTTTGGCGCAGCCCGCTATCAGGCATGCCGCCTGGGCATTGCGGTTCCACTAACAGGCAGACTCTGTCGCTACGGTGTAAATGTGCCGATGATCTCCGCTATACGTCAGCAATGGCATCTGTTTGCTGTTCCGGCAGATGAACTCTTCGGCAGCTTTTTCGACGCCATGAATGCCTTTGAATGCCCGTTTGGTAATTCCGGTTTGCCGCGTCACATGCATGATACGGATAAGTCTGGAGTTGATCTCAAACTGGTCTGGCTTGAACGTGGGCATCCCAGAGCCAGTGCTGTTGCTGATGTACTTTCAGCCGCAGGTTTTCCTGATTTCGGGAAGCAGCTCCAGCAACTGGCCAGAGAACCTTCGCCACGTTGAATAAGCCTGATTTATTTTCTCTGACTTATTCGATTAATGCTAATGTACGCATACATTAGCATTAATCAGGCATTTAATCCCCTGCGCCTTTCTCCCTGTTCTGATTTTTCCGGTAGTCCTGCTTTACCCTTTCGATATTCTTCAGAACGGTCTGCCAGTGGTCGTCTGCCTGCTGCCGGTAGCGTTCAGCAACGGCAGCAATAATGTCAGGAGCACTGTCATGGCTGCGGTGCATGCGTCCCTTCTGGCCAAAGATATCAACAATAATATTCTGGCTGCCCTGCCTGTCGAAAAGTTGGGCGCACAGACGTTTCACGACGAGCGGCGTGTAGTCCAGCCCGGCCTCATCCGCGATCCGGAAGAAGAAGTACAGCATCTCATACGTTTTGTAGCGCTTGACGGCCGCACTGAGTCTGGCTGCCCGTTGTGGTGCTTCCCAGGTGTCATCCCTGTAGTTGGGGTCAGTTTGGATATAGAGAATTATTGTACGGCAAGCCTGTTTTTTGAACAGACTTGCCTATAGCAATAGGGTGTACTCCGCGCTATACGCCGTTTCCCGTGGATTTTATCTAATCGGATAACCTAAATGCGATACAGAATACGCGATTATTTAAAAGCGATAGCCACTGCCAGTAAATCAATCCCTTACGGGCTGACATGGTTAAATAATGCGCTAAACGTACAATAATTTCCGATCTCCAAACTCACCCCAGATACATTCCGGCTGTGCCGGAATCACTCCGACGGCGCACATCAGCTCCTGAGCGATTTGACAGCGGGTTATGGCTTTTCAGGGCGGAAGGGGTCGACTGGTGAAACCTGTCAAACCTGTAACCGGCTACGCCGGGCCTCGGCGCCATTTCAGTTCAGGGCTGTATTTTGATTCTGCTGGCGCCTTTTATGCGCTTCGCGTATGCGGATTCACATAATTCATTCAGCCTGCGTATAATTCAGGGCGGATAACATTATCAGGACCACTATGTCAGTTAACGGAAAAAACGAGAAAACCGCGCACTTGGTCTGGTGTGCCCTGATTGCCCTGCACCTGGCCCGCCAGGAGGGCCGCGTCCGGTCTGAACAGCAGGAGAATCTCTTTCTTGTCCGCTGGTTCGCCGACGCAGAACGGCAGCGCCGCTTTTCCCGGGATGTCGCCCCCGATATCCGCTGGATGCTGCAGCAGGGGCGCTCGCTGGGGGGCCGGGCGCAGCTGGCGAAGAAACTGGATTACATCTGGCTCTCCACCACCGGGGATATCATGGCGCAGACCGAACTCTTCCGGCTCACCCGGGGGCTGGAAACGGCCCGCAGCCAGCAGTGGGTGTACCATGTGCTCAGCGACCCGGAGTGGCTCAGGCTGCGCCGGCTGAGTATTAACCCGGATGTCTGTGCCGTGTACATTCCCAAATCCGCACTGGAAAAGGCTTTTTCTGGTGAGGGGAAACAGATATCCCCTGTCCCGGTCAGAATCACGGGGAATGTGGCGGCCTTTGGCGTGTTACTCGCCTCCTGTGGCTGGCAGGTTCAGCCCTCAGAAGAGCCGGGTGTTCTGTCCCTGAGGGCCGAATCCTGTGTGGCCTGTCCGGAGAGAGAGGGGACTGATCCCGGAGCGGATGGGGTTCAGTCTGAGGGTATGTATGATAATGACGGATTAAAATGATAACAGTTCTTTTTCTGAAAGCGTTTACCCTGACGCTGCTGGGCCTGCTGCCGATGGTCAATCCTCCCACCACCGCCACGCTGTTGCTGGGGCTGACCCGGGGCATGTCGGTTCAGCAGGTCAGCGAACAGATCAATAAAACGGCCGTGTATCTGTTCATCACCCTGTGTATCACGTTTTTCGCCGGCACTTCCGTCCTGAGTTTTTTTGGGCTCACGCTGCCGAGTCTCAGGCTGGCGGGCGGGCTGGTGATAGCGGTTATCGGGTTCCGGATGCTGTTTCCTTCTCCTGCCGGACAGCAGTGCAGTCAGGCATCAGGGGGGCCGCTTGGAATTCGGAAATTATCCTACGTTAAGCTTTTCAAGCTTAACGGGTGATTTCATTCCATTGAGCGGAAACCCCTGACCGTAAGGAATGTACGTAACTATGAGACTGTCCGTTTCTGGTTTTGCCTACTTTCGTACAGAGCAGCAGCATGGTGTACGTAATCGCTCGATTTCGGACACAGAAACGCTGCAGTCTCGTAATCCAAGGGATCGCCAATATCTGTTTGGTTAAAAAACAGTCTTAGCGTAAGAAATTTTCCCTTTTCCAAGCGGCCCCCTAAGAGCAAACAGCGGTTGCTGGTGCGTAATCCCTGGCCACTGGCCACACCGGAAGCGCTGAACCAGAATTGGTCTGTCGATTTTATGCATGATGCCCTAGTTTGTGGCCATCGTTTTCGCACGTTCAATGTCGTAGATGACTTTAACCGTGGGGCGTTGTCGATTGAAATCGATCTGAATCTACCAGCTCTGCGCGTGGTCCGTGTACTCGACAGGATCGCTGCAAATCGCGGCTATCCGGTCATACTACGCATGGTCCGGAATTTATCTCGCTAGCACTGGCTGAATGGGCAGAGAAACTTGCAGTAAAACAGCGTTATCAGCCTATAGGGGCGCTCTCCAGATCATTCATTCCAACATTTCTCTGCACCAGATGATTTCGCTACATTGGTCCTCAAGCCCCATTCTTTAATTTTTTATCCACAATCTCTTAATGTGAGTTTTCGTTCCACTGAGTGCCAAACGCTTTTAAAAAGTTTTCTTTGCCCAATACTTGAGACCTGAGAGATTGTCCAATAGTGGACTCAATATAAATTGGTCATAAAAAGAACAGAGTGTATCGTAACCATCTATAAACATGATTTGGGAGTTGATTTGCTCCCACCTGTAAGGAAAAACTCCCACACTACTTGTAACGGTTATGATTTTTAAACACTCTATTTCAGCCTTTATTTTAAGTTTTGCTTCGTTTTCTGCTTTCAGTTTCCAACAGCCAGTGTCGATGCTCTCAACAAAAAGTGTATTATCGGTCTCGCCAGAGAAAAAAGTTCGCTTACATTCTGATAATAGCTCACTACAAAGGCGCATTCTGGAGCAATATCAAAAATGGAAAGGGACACACTATCAATGGGGCGGTACATCTCACAACGGTATCGATTGTTCAGCCTTGGTGCAGCAGGTATTGAGCGATGTGGAGAATCTTTCGCTACCGCGCACGACCGGGGAACAGATTCGACAGGGTGTACTGGTGGCAGAATATGACCTTGAAGTTGGTGACTTGGTTTTCTTCCAGACAGGTCTTAGCACTAAGCATGTAGGTATATATATCGGAGATAATCATTTTATGCACGCCTCAACAAGTCAGGGCGTCACAGTATCGAATCTTGCAAAAAGTTACTGGCATTCGCGTTTTATTGCCGCCCGACGGGTAACGGTCGATATATCCTAGATACTCAAATATCAAGATCTATATGCTTCTTTATTATACCTGAACTCTGGTCTGTGCAAGTCGTTTGCGAATTTTTACTCTAGTCCAGTATGGCGCAAGCTGATCATTACACAGCCAGTACAAATGGGACTGATAATAATGATCCTCACAACGACTTGTGAGCTGGCCGCCAGTATAGGTAATGCACATGATTATAAAAATAAAAGCTAACTAGTAGCCTTGTTGAGACTGATTCCATCACTGTTTGGTAATGGTAGATACTCAAATGTACAGAAAACTCCGTTATTGCGGGTTTCGGCTGTTTCTGTCATGCTCTTAGCCGGATTTAATCTATTATTTAACATTATATTAAGCGCTTGATATTAATGATATAATTATCATAATTTAACATAATCTTTGTTATGCGCACTTACCATGTAACTCCAATATTCTAATGTCACTTTTAACCCATTTAGTGATGTCACTTTTTCTGGCATAAAGGATCCTATCCTCAGGCCATGGAGACATCAGGATGCTTGTGACCATGTCAGATAAAGAAATAAGTCGGATCAACGTCATTCAGTCAGTTGTTGAAAAGCGCATGCGCCGTCGTGATGCTGCTCACCAACTTGCTCTGACCGAACGTCAGACGCAGCGTTTAATGAACCGTTTTCGAGAATCTGGTGCTGCAGGTCTGGTAAACCTTCGGCGCGGACGTCCCGGCAATCACAGGCTTCCTGAATCACTGAAGCTACGTGTTCTTTCGTTACTCCACGATCATTACAGCGACTTGGGTCAGTTAATCCACGTCGCAAACACATTTAAACTACTTCCCTTCGCCATGTAATGGGCTTTCCCCATCGCGGACTACTACGGAAGCTCCGCCAGCCAGCGCGTCATCGGAGCCATGCCCCCTTAACATCCGTCGCTGACCTTCCCCGGTTTACCTGCCTGGACTCATACATACTGAGGAGGCTGCCCGTCGCACTCTTTATCCTTGCTTGCCGCAAGTTGGCAGAAGTCAGCAGCCCGAATGTGATGGATACTGCTGCCCCGGTGTTTTGCATACATTTCAAAGCACCTTTGGCTGTAAGCGCATACGTATCGCTGCCAGCTCCTTCTGCACGGCCTGTTATATCACGTAGGCCGTGGTGACATTTTCAACCCACAGAGGCGGATTAACGGGTTCATGTTCTTCAGCCTTTCAGTACTTAACCTTGAGGATCATCTCGGCTTAGTGATCTCGCCTCAATCCCCGTTGTCAGCGGGTTACATTACCCTGCGGGCATGCCGCAGGTCACTGCCGCTCAGGTTCACCACCGTCACACCCTGTGGGATCGTTGGGTTTCTCATCGTGAGTTACCGGTTCAATATTCCAGACAGGCTCGTGGTTCATTTGAGCATCCATGCCCGCCCTGAACTCCGGGCACACTGTAAGTTATGTCCGTTACCCAACGTTCGTCCGGTGCTTCCGGGTTGAACTGTCGCAGGAGCCTGTTAGGTGTCACGATACTGACTTCACCTTTACGTGCTCGTGGGCTTCGATACCCGACCTGAGCCTTTATCCCGGCACGCTTCATCAGCCGCCAGACCCGGTTAATCCCACATTGTTGCCCGCTATCTCGCAGGTCGAGATGGATCTTTCGATAGCCATAAACGCAACCGGACTCCAGCCAGAACTGTTTGATTTGTCCTGTCAGTCTGAGGTCCGCCTGAAGCCGTAGTGAATGCGGCTGCTGAAGCAAGGTGTAAAACCCGCTCGGATGAACATTCAGCACCCGGCAGAGTAAACGAACGGGTCAACAACAGGAGTTGTCACGGATAAAGGCGTACCTCAGTCGGAAAGCTTTGCAAAGTACGCCGCGGCTTTTTTTAATATGTTCCGTTCGTCAGTAACCCGCTTCAGCTCCTTCTGGAGTCGGCGGATCTCGGCCTGAGCATTTGACTGCTCTTTGTTGGTGGAAGAGTCCGGCCCGTATTTCTTTATCCAGGCATAAAGGCTGTGGGTAGTGATATCGAGACGTGTTGCGACACTGGAAACAGAATGGCCACGATCAACAACCTGTTTGGCTGCTTCAATTTTAAACTCTTCAGGATAACGATTACTGCTCATGTGCACCTCTCTTTAAGCCATTTGAAATGACTCCGAGGTGTCTGTTAAATCTGTGGCGATTCAAGTAGCTTTTTCATGTTACGGCAAACACATCCAGTCCTCCGGCCCGCTATGCCTGTAATTCGGGTGAAAGTGGGCTGTCAGAAGACTGTGTTAGGGAATCGGGAGTTATTATACATTAATTAGCTATTCCCAAACTGCACCTTATATGCTCCCCCATTGTATCTGTAATTTTCAAAGTGTATTGATAGTATTTAAAGTCAAGTATACCCATGTCCAATATTACACAGTCACTATGGAATGAATGTACACACTTAAAATCGAAATATTATATTGTTAAGTGATTTATATGCAGTTTTTTATGCTGCAAGCAAAAAACTATGTTATTGATATATAACACTATTCGAAATAATAAAAAGGCACAAAACATCAAAAATAGTTAATTTTTAAGCGAAAAATAATTAAGTGGAATACATGTAAGAAAAGACTAAAATAAAGACCTCTGACAGGTAGCCATAGTTAGAGACTAACTTCAATGTAGACAGCATAGTTCATGATATTTCATGAACTGATGTTTATTTTACTCAGGAATATAATATGAGTTTCGTTAAAACTTTAGCAGCTGTATCTGTGATGGCTTTCTGTTATAATGTAATGGCCGCAACAGATATTTATACCGGTAAAGTTAATTTTACCGGTATAGTTGAAAACGCCGCATGTGCTATTTCAGCAGGAGATGTAAACGGGCAAACGGTTAATTTGGGTAATGTTCGCCTTGCAGAAATCAGTGGTTCTGCCGGAAAAGCTTCAGCAGCAAAAACATCTTTTACCATTACACTTGAAGATTGCTCCTCTGTTGTTTCATCAAGAGCAGCGATTAAATTCACCGGAAACACAGCTCCAAACATGGATAATATTCTTGTCGGGACTGGTATTGGTGTAGGTATTCAGATTTTTGATAATGTCAGCGCTGCACCTCTGGTATTCGGTACCAACTCGTCAGCTTATGAACTGAGTAATGGACAGAATACACTGGATTTTAAAGCCGGATTCGCATCTACGACGGCAACTCCTGAAGCAGGGGCTGTAACAGCAACGGCTAATTTCCAAGTTAACTACCTTTGATAATGAGGCAGGCGGGTTCTCCCGCCTGAATTAAGAATGAAATATTGGCTTTTCGCATTAATCACTACCTTCTTTATTATTAATACTTCAGCATATGCTGGAGGAGTATCTCTTGGCGCAACGCGTCTGATTTATAAATCAGATGATAAAGTAAAACAACTGGCAATATATAACTCCGATAACAAAAATGAATTTTTGATGCAAAGCTGGATTGAAGATGAGAATGGGAATCTGTCACGTGACTTAGCTGTTATTCCACCACTGGTCCTGATAAAAGCAGGAGGGCAAAATAGCATCAGACTTATTAGAAATAACTCTGGTTTATCATCTGATCATGAAATGGTTTACTGGCTCAATGTCAAAGCAATCCCTGAGAAAAATCAGGACAGCAACCAGAGCACACTCCAGTTCGCAATAACCAGCCGGATCAAAGTTTTTTACCGCCCAGCAGAACTTCAGCAGGGTGCTGCAGAAGCTTATCGTAAGCTCCAGTTCAGAAAAAAAGAGGATAAAATAAGTGTGTTTAATCCGACACCATATTATATCACGCTGACCAATATACGCTCTGGAAAACATACCGGATCCAGTTTAATGCTAGCACCGAAGGAAACCCGTGAATTACACATGGGAACTTCTGAAACAATAGAAGCTGACAGCATTAATGATTATGGTGGCTTAGATCATTTGAAAATAAATATTTAATGAAATATGAATATATCTAATACCAGACCAGTGGCTTTGTCGGTGGTTATTGCTTTAACCGGACAGGTTTATACCAACACAGTCAGAGCAGAAACCTATAATCGCTTTGATCCTGCTTTTCTGAATACTTCAGTAAGTAAAATAAGTGATCTATCTATTATTGAAGCTGGAGGTATTGTACCACCAGGCGAATACGATGTTGATATATATATCAACGGTGAATATCGCGAGATTAAACGGGTGACTTTTCGTAAAAGTGACGCAACCAGAGAAGTTGTTGTTCCGTACTTCAATCTCAGTGACCTTGAGTATTATGGTATAAAAAAGAGTTTTATCCCTTTACAAGAAATAGATTCTTTATATGATATCAGCGACATCGATGGAGTGGTGGTTAATTTTGATGCAGGACGCCAACGACTGGAAATATCAATTCCTCAAACCATGATGGAAACCAAACCCCGGGGCTATATTCCTGAAAGTCGTTGGGATGATGGTATAAGTGCTGCGTTACTGGATTATAATATGAACTATAATTCTAATCGTAATAAACAAGGGCAAACAGACAGTTATTTTCTTAATTTGAATGGCGGATTGAATATAGGTCCCTGGCGTTACAGAGAATATACAACCGGCAGTTATGATGACAAATCAAAAAAATTTCAGTGGTCCACTTTATCGCGGTATGTAGAACGCCCGTTACGTAGTATACACAGCACTTTTCGTCTGGGTGATCAAAATACTCCGGGTGAAATATTTGAAAGTGTTCCTGTACGTGCAGTTACACTGGCTTCAGAGCAAAGCATGTTGCCGGACAGCCTGCTAGGCTTTTCCCCTGTCATTCGCGGTGTTGCAAGAACAAATGCTGTCGTGACTGTATATCAGAATAATTATCCGATTTATGAGGCCAGTGTTTCACCGGGCGCATTTGAGTTCAAGGACGTTACCCCGGTTGCCAACAGCGGTGAGTTGACGGTTAAGATCAAAGAAGCAGATGGCAGGATCAGTCAGTACATTGTCCCCTATTCTGCCGTACCTGTTTTTGTGCGAGAGGGGACTATGCAATATGACCTTACTGCTGGCCAGACACAAGGTTTTGATAAGGAAACGCCTTTGATTCAGGGGACGTTCCGTTATGGGTTGCTAAGTAGGGCGACACTTTACGGAGGGGGGCAGTTATCCAGAGATTATCATGCTTTAGTGGCTGGAACAGGTCTGGATATGGGAAGTATTGGTGCTCTGTCTCTGGATGTTACCCAGGCGCAGAGCTCAGCAGATAAAAGATCGCACTACACAGGTCAGTCGTGGCGTTTTCTGTACGCAAAGTCTGTTCAGGCAACAGGTACGAGCTTTCAGTTGGCAGGTTATCGTTACTCAACCCGCGGATTCAGAACCCTTACAGAACATATTTCTGAAAGGGAGGACCGTGTAATAACGGCTGGATCGTCTGGTATCGGACAGGCAAGCTCAGCAGGTAACCGTAAGGAGAGTTATCAGTTAACGGTTTCTCAACAACTAAATGAAATTAACACTGTATTTATTAATGCCAGCAGGAATACTTGGTGGAATCGTAAAGGGGCAGAAACGCTGCTTCAGTTAGGGCACAGTACGACCTTTGGGAAGGTATCCATCAGTACCTTTGCCAGTTACAGCATGAATACTCCCGGAGGGAAAGCAGATAAAAATATCAGTGTGTCCTTTTCTGTTCCACTTGAGATATTTGGAGGTATGCCGGCATCAGCCAGTTACACCGCCAGCCAGAGTCATGGACGAGTGAGCCACATGGCTGGTCTGGGTGGCACCGCTGGAGAAAACGGTGAATTGCAGTACAGCATGTACGATAACTGGGCACCGGATAACGGCGATAATCAGTCTTCATTAAGTGGTGTCTGGCAGAGCCGACGGGGTACATTTGGAGCAGGTTATAGCACTGGAAAAGACTTTCACCAGGTGAATGCCAGTATGCACGGAGGTGCAATTTTACACAGCGGGGGGCTGACTGTGGGCCAGCCACTTGGAGAAACCAATATTCTGGTAGAAGCCAAGGAAGCAGAAAATGTAATGGTTACAAACCGTACAGGAATACGTACTGATAGTGCGGGGTATGCTCTCCTGCCTTTCGCTTCAAATTATCGGGAAAATACAATTTCGGTGGATGTGGCTTCTCTTGGTAATGATGTCGAGCTGAACGAGCCTGTGAGGAAAATTGTACCGTCAAAAGGTGCTGTAGTAAAAGCGTCTTTCCCGGTAAGTGTAGGGCACAAAGCCTTGGTCACCCTATTACAAGGGGGAGGTAAGCTGCCGTTTGGTACCCTTGTACAAGTTAAAGGCAAAGGAGAGACGGGGATCGTTGACGAGCATGGACAGGTATTTTTATCCGGGCTCGGGAATACTACGATCCTGATGGCGGACCAGGGTAACAAGCAGGGCTGCACCGCAACCTTGCAGGTACCAGAAGAGCACTCAGAAACAGGGATACATTACCTGAAGGCCGAATGTAGATGAAGAAAAAATTACTAAGTGCGCTGACAGGCGTTGTTATCGTAACAGCCACAGCCCGTTGCGCGTGGTGCGCAGATTTAATGATTGAGATAGACGGCAATATACTAGCTAATACCTGTACGATTGCACCATCGTCAAAAGACATGCTGGTTCCATTGGGGTCTCATTCTATTAAAGATTTGAAAGACACATTACAGCCCTTTACGGAATTCAGCATCAATCTCGAACAATGTGGGAATTCTGTAAATGGGGTAAATATGTATTTCACTGGGCCAACCCAGCAGGGTTTTAATTTGCTTCAGTCACCGGAAATGATAATCCAAAATGCTGCCGTGGAAGTGATGACAGCTGCCGGAGATAACCTGATGCTTAACAGCGGGACAGGTATATATAGTTCATTGACTCCAGGTGCGAACAATACAATAAAATTTAAAGCAAGAATGCGTCCATTTATGCACAGTAAACAACTTATGCCAGGACCAGTGTCCGTGACCATGACTTATACTCTGGAGTATTTGTAATGCGTATGATCATTTTTATTTTATTACTTATTAATTTACCGTGCCTGGCCTCAAATGTGACAGTGCTAACGCCGTCATACAGTGGTCCCCGAGATGCAAATGTAGTGGGAACAGCTCTTAATCAATGGTCAGGTGATCAGATGGTAATGGATGATAATTGCGGATTATTCTGTGTAACTTCATCGTATATAAAACCAGTAGCACCAATAACTGGTATCGATTATATCGATACTGACGGAAAGGTATATTCAACTTATCCAACAGCAGAGCCAGAAATTGGTATTATTTACATGGCAAAAGATATGGCTAACGGGAACTGGGTTCCAATCAGAGGTTCAAGTTTGATTTCAGTATTTAACAGTTCCACATGGATAGGTAGAATGAGAACTATTGTCAGAACTCGACTTGTCTTTGTGAAAAATAATCAGAATAAAAGTGTAAATTATAACATAGGTCCAGTAAAAATAGGAACGGCATCAACTAATTCTGGAAGAACTGAGGATATATTTCTGTCTCCATTAGCCTTCAGTCTTACACCATTAACATGTTCAGTTTATGCAAGCGCTAATAAAATTGTACTTGGGGATATTAAGGAAAGTGAACTTCCACAGATAGGTAGTACAACATCTAAGAAAAATATACAGATAAACTTCGACTGTCCCGCGAATGTAACTGTTAAAGGATATCTTGTGGATATACTTCATCCATCAAATACAGGTAAAGCATTATTAATAAATGAAGATAATTTAGAGTCAGCCACAGGGGTAGCTATAAATATTTATACTAACAGAACAGGGAGTAGTCCATTACCTTTTGGTTTCGACTCAAACATTGCAGGTGGAGTTAATGAATTATTCATACTACCTGCAGTATGGATGCCATATAAGGAGTCATTGACATTATCAGCCAGTGTTATTAGAACAGGGAAATTAACAGCAGGAAAAATAAATGCGCTTTTAGGTATAACATTTTCATATCAATAGTCATGGTAAATATATGTTAATCGCTGAAACGGATTATAAACAGAGTGTTGATACTCTTGGTAAGAGTATCATGAATCATGAATCAGGATTGGAACTATCTTTTCAATCAGGTCAGATTATTGAGTTACCATCAAATTTCAGGGCAATAATCTATTTAAAAGAAGGAAGTGCAGGAATATATTATAAAGAAAATCACTGTCTGGTATCAGAAAACAGTAGTCCGGCAATTATTGGATTAACTTTTCTTTTTATTCAGAACTATCACATGTACATTAGATTTTATTCTGAATGCAAGGCGTATTATATTAACCAGACTGAATTTGTAAAATTGTGTGATAAAAAACAACTCTGGCGTCATGTCTCACAACTTATTGCACGAGCAGAAAGAACACTACATAGCAGTCCGAGCATTTCGGCATTCAGAAATGTTTATGATGTTGTCAAATTTCACTTAGATAACATTTGGAAACTGCCTGAAAATGAAAGAAATAATATCTCAATATATAAATACATACTTGAGAGATCGCCTATATCAAGAAGTTCTCTTCATAAAATCATCAGAGATTTGAATATGGGTGGGTATATAAAAACCGAAAGAGGAAAGCTTCTGAAACTCATCAGGCTTCCAGTGAAATATTAACTGATGGAAAATAACATGAAAAAAAATGTAGAAGGTATTTTCGAGATAAAACATTGCCATGTTCGTTTAAAGTTCGAGCCTCTTTTTAACATGAGCAACCAGTTACTGGGGTATGAAGCTTTGTCAACTATCCATTATCAGGAAGACAGCAACAGAAAAATTAATCCAGAGGTTTTTTTTAGTTCGTTAACTGCTGATGAATCTCTCAGCTACTTTCAGCATCAGATAGATTTTGCTAAAAAATACAGCAGTTATTTTATTGCGCAGAAAATTTTTTTATCTATGAATATCTGTGAGAATATTCTTCTGAATTACCCATGGGAATCACTTAAAGACAGTTTTAAAGAAGCATCAGATTTCATTCGACTGGAAGTAAATGAAAACATTGAGCCGCGTGTTGTTGTTAGAGCTGCGCTGGAAAGGATACGTCGGATACTTCCAGTCTGGCTGGATGATTTCAGCCGTAGTTCATTTTGTTTCGATTATGTCCTGAATGGGCCATTCGATGGTATTAAAATTGACAAAGATTTATACTGGACCCTACGTGAAACAGAACAAGGCATAAATTATCTGACATCGCTATGTCGGTTATTCACACAGAAAAATAAAATAATTATTATTGAAGGTATTGAAACCGATAATGATCTAAAAAATATTATGAAATGTGGATGTGATGCCGGACAGGGGTGGTTATGGCCCTCTATTACAGCAGAATTAATTAATTCAAATGTAAATGACTTAACTTATGATTACTCCTGAGTATTACATATCATCTTGTCATTTTTGAGCAATAGAATAAATGAAAATAATTACTGACAACCATTATCTCAGAATGGCACTAATTGATATCATTGCTAATTCTGTAAAAATTAGCAATGATACAAAAAAAATTATTATAATTGATACATTTTCAAAAAGAATGTTAGGCGATATTTGCTGGGGTAACTATGACGTGCTGATTCTGCTTATCGGCAGTGATTCTGATATTATATTGTTCAACAACATAACTTTCCCTATTACTGTCAAGTACTTAAATATACATACGGACCTTGAGATCCTGAAACTGACGCTGAAGAAGTTTTTTATTCAGCCTCTTGCCCTCAATAAAACTCGCTCGTCCCCCCAAAGGCTTGATTTGTTAACAGGACAACAAATGAAAGTGTTATATCTGACTGGTTGGGGCCATTCATTAACAGAGATTTCCAATATTATGGGTATTAGCACCACGAATGCTTCTGCGTACCGGATATCGGCGTTAAAAAAAGTGAGGAAACGATTGAGTGTGGATACCCTTACCAAGCTACGTCATCTAAGGTTAGTAACCACGTCAGAACTTACGGATGACCTCCGCCATGATTGTATCTCCTGTTAACGCAAATTAGTTTCCGGTTTCAGGGAGTTCGCGCTCAAATCTTAATCTATTTGTGTTATCCCGACAAGGTACCTGCCAGTTTTAGCTTCCTGGCGGGATGATATGGCAAAGTTTTCCCGCCAGACCTATACTGGTCAGTATGACTCGTATGTATCTGGATAGGTAAGCTTCATGCAACTACAAACTCCTTACCCGGAAGTACCAATTAATATTCTTATTAATTATGCGATACAGAATGCAGACAAGCTTGATGGCCACTATATACAACACTGTGGGCGTCTGACTCTATCTTCGGAAAAGATCTATCTGCTTACTGAGGGCAATATTCGTATTGAGCACAGAAAAACATCAATCACACTGGGTGTTTTCATCCGAAAAATGGTGATTGGTATTGTAGAACAAAATTATTCTCTCGAAGACTTGGTATACGTTACAGCTAAAGATACTGTGATTTTATCCGTTGACTCAGTGAAATATCTTTCAGCTCTTCGCGATGAAAACCTGCTTTTAAACCTTAACGTAGTTACTTCCTATTTTGTTGCTAGACTCATTGAATGCGTGAATATTATCTTGTCAAAAAATGCATACTCTGTTATCCGGGCTCTCATAGAGCGCTATGATTCATCACAGCATGTTTCCTCATGGTCAAAAGAATCTCTCGTATCCTTTATTCTTGCTCGATGTCCCCTGTCCAGGAGTATGGTCATGAAGATTTTGTCGGATTTACGAAAAGGGAAATACATTGTCGTTCATGAGGATGGCCGTCTCGAGATAATCAAAAAACTGCCTCAGGACTACTAAACGTAACGGTTGGAATTTACCGCCATCGAAACTTTGTTTATGAAAAATGGTATATGCTCTGTATGACTGCATTATACTGGTATATATAAATTTATTGCTGCTTACACTCAATCTATTTTTTATCAGGAGTACTCTATAATCCTTCCGTCATAACATTTATATTCATGCGAACGTTGCGAAACTGTTTCATTGCCTTAATTCCCTGGAAAAGACATGTTGTGATACTTCACTAAAATTCTTAGCCATGAATTGCCAGTTATTGTCTTTGCTGATGATTTCCCAATCATGCTTTTGTAACAATTGATTCAATTGAATAGTCTTTCCGCAAATTTTGACAGGTACAGTTGCGGTCTGAAAACCATCGTCATTGAAAGCTATTTCAAGATTATCTTTAAGCAAAAATATGCTGTTAATAGATGCCGGAAGAGTGGCCCGGCAACTTCTACCCCACTCACTGTCTTCTAATATCTGGCATACCCAGCCACACTGTCTCGCCATCTCCAAAGCGCAGGTGAGGCGAAAGAGATCATTCTGCTCAGCCAAATCTCCCGTACAAATACGCCAAATATATTCCAACTTATTGAATAATCTGGAATGCGTCCCATATATCTGTCCCTGGCTCAGTATCCAGTCAATATCAATAGCCACATCCCGCGAAAACCGACGCTGTTTCTTGGCTAGCGCAAACCAGCGGGTAATAAACAGATTTTCTTGAGATTCCGATGTAACCAGACCATTTTGCCTCGCTGTCAGCAGAGCAATCATGGCACACCACACGAGATGGGCTTTTTTTTCTGTACTTCTCATTTGTTTGCAAAAACCGTACAAGATAAAACTAATTTCAAAAGTAAACTATGCAATAATGATTATACTAATATACATAATTTAATTTAGATGAGTAAATTTCCATTTCTTACTTTAGATTAATAATTTGCTGGTAATTTATTAACTGACAACAAACGACCATTAATCATTTTTATATAATCACCTCTCCGCAACTCAGCTAATACCGAGGATATTATTGATCGAGATAAATTGGTTCTTCTTTGTATATAAGCCCCTACTTTCACCGAGCTTCTTAAGGGCTCGTCCCATTCGGCCATATGTAATAAAGCAGTCCTTATCTGATAATATGACCCCCTACCTGCTATACTATCATAAGCCTGTATTAAAAAATAATTCTGAAAATTCATCCAGATGAAAGCCTGGCGCCACAACTGATACTTTTCGATAACATCCATTGTTTGTTCTAAAGTTATATATAAACCACTGCAGTTTCGCCTCAATATTATCTTGCAATTCGATTCCACATGGTTTTTCGTATCAAACAATCCAAGTACAGTAGGCTTACAAACTATATCAATCAATAACTGATCACTGTCTCTGATAATTTCAATAGCGCCGGTTAATATAAAGTATACAAGTTTCTCCCCTTTTTCATTTTGTAATAAAATTTCAGTTTCTTGTGGTGCGCAAAACTTAACGGCATGGGAACTGATTCTTTTAACAATTTCTTTTAGAGCTGTATAAGCCATAAATTTAATATATTTTATGCTTGTTGTTTTTAATTAGAAGAAGCAGAGGGAATTTCTCCCTCTGCTTTTATTACTACCAGGTATATTTAACACCTGCGTCAGCAGACCAGTCTTGATCGATATCGCCACCTCCGAGGTAGTTTACGCCTGTATAAGCACTGAAGTTCTTGGTGAAGCTGAACTGAGTACCCAGTCCAACGCGTACCGCAGAACCCTCTACGCCATTATCGATAGCGTCGCCGTTTACGTTAGAATCGTTGTTAGAGTCATCGTAAACATAGGCCAGTTTGAAGTGCGGAGTCAGCGCCTGGTCGTTGCCGTAGGCGAAAGTATAGCCTGCATCTACACCCAGTTCATAACGCATGC
>NZ_SZXD01000013.1:0-245 GCF_005281115.1 Citrobacter sp. wls710 | reverse complement strand
TGTAGTGCTCACACAGATTGTCTGATGAAAAGTGAATAGCAAGGCGTCTTGCGATTGAGACTTCAGTGTCCCCTTCGTCTAGAGGCCCAGGACACCGCCCTTTCACGGCGGTAACAGGGGTTCGAATCCCCTAGGGGACGCCACTTGCTGGTTCGTGAGTGAAAGACGCGTACCCTGATATCTCAAAACTCATCTTCGGGTGATGTTTGAGATATTTGCTCTTTAAAAATCTGGATCAAGCTGAA
>NZ_SZXD01000014.1:0-219 GCF_005281115.1 Citrobacter sp. wls710 | reverse complement strand
CTCTGTGCTACCGTTCGACTTGCATGTGTTAGGCCTGCCGCCAGCGTTCAATCTGAGCCATGATCAAACTCTTCAATTTAAGTTTGATGCTCGTGAATTAAACTTCGTAATGAATTACGTGTTCACTCAGAGACTTGGTATTCATTTTTCGTCTTGCGACGTTAAGAATCCGTATCTTCGAGTGCCCACACAGATTGTCTGATAAATTGTTAAAGAGCA
>NZ_SZXD01000071.1:0-248 GCF_005281115.1 Citrobacter sp. wls710 | reverse complement strand
TTATCCGCTTCCTGCTCATAATATCCGGGCCAGTCGGGGACTTTGAACGTGTAATCCTGGCTCGTCACGGAAGAGGGGCTGACGGTGGCCTCGTAACGGAACTGGCTGATGCACTCCGTGGTGACTTCCGTGGTTGTGTTCGGATTGAACGCTATGGAGGCCGGAAGCCGGGACAGTCCGGCGACGTTATCGCAGAGCGTCATTTTCTGGTCGGCTCCCTCCGGGGAGAACCGGTCAAAAAAGAAAAT
>NZ_SZXD01000078.1:0-220 GCF_005281115.1 Citrobacter sp. wls710 | reverse complement strand
ATTAGTGCAAAGAACTTTAAATAAGGCCATTAAATCACAAGACTATCCAGAAGCTGTTATTCTTCATTCTGACCAAGGAAGCCAGTATACGAGTCTAGAGTATGAAGAGTTGCTTAAGTATTATGGGATGACTCACTCTTTCAGTCGAAGGGGATACCCTTATCATAATGCCAGTCTTGAATCTTGGCATGGACATTTAAAAAGAGAGTGGGTGTATCAA